>CALMIQ010000181.1 GCA_937863965.1 uncultured Micropruina sp. | reverse complement strand
CGATGCACCGAGGCGACCGCGCGCGAACACGCGGGGAGTGGACGTCTCGAACGGCAGCGGCCCTCGTCCCAGCCCCTGCCAGCGTTCGAGCGACTGCACGGCGACGTCGGCACCGGTGCGGATGAAGCCCTCCGGGTCGCGGTCGAGCCCGGTCAGCCAGGACGTGGCCGGCTCGGCGCCGATGAAGCAGAACAGGCCGCGTGCCAGCACGTCGCCGGCGCTGTCGATGCGCACGCCCCGCAGTGAGGTGTCGCCGTCCAGTCCCACCACGTTCGAGCCGCGATGGATGCGCACCCGCGGCTCCTCGACGAGCCGATCGACGAGGTACGACGACATCCGGGCGCCGAGGTCCGAGCCTCGCACGACGAGTTCCACGGCGCAGTCGTTCGCGGCCAGGTAGAGGGCGGCCTGCCCCGCCGAGTTCGCGCCGCCGACGACCACGACCGGCGCACCGGCCACTTGGCGCAGCTCGAGCGGGGTGGCCGCGTAGTAGATGCCGGCCCGCTCGAAGTCGGTCCACCGGTCGAGCGAGAGGCGGCGATAGGCGGCGCCGGAGGTGATGATGGCGGCCCGCGCATGGATGACACGCCCGTCGGCGAGGGTCACGTCCACCTCGTCGCCGACCCTCGCCAGGGCGACCGCCTCGCACGGCGCATACACGCGGACCCCGAACTTCAGCGCCTGCAGCGTCGCCTGCCCGATCAGGTCGCGGCCGCTGACGCCGAAGGGGAAGCCGAGGAAGTTCTCGATCCGCGACGTCGCGGCCGCCTGGCCGCCCGGGGCCACGGCGTCCAGCAGCACCGTGCTCAGTCCCTCGGACGCCCCGTAGATCGCGGCGGCGAGGCCCGCCGGCCCGCCGCCGACGACGACGAGGTCGACCACCTCGTCGGCCTGCGCCTGATAGCTCAGGCCGAGTCGTTCGGCGACCGCTCCGGGGGTCGCCTTCGGCAGCGGCTCGCCCTGGATGAACGCGATCGGGAGGCTCTCCTCCCGGAGGTCGTGCCCGGCCAGGTATCCGATCCCGTCGGGCGGCACCGCGACGGCGACGTGCACGAGGTCGAGGCGCTCGGCGAAGCGGCGCAGCGCCAGGAAGTCGCTCGAGGAGCTGTACCCCACGAGCTCGAGGGTCATCGCGGCCGGCCCGCAGCGCAGCGACTTGTCGTCCACCTCGGTTTCCATGGGACAGCTCAGTCGGGCACGCCCGCCCGCGGGGCGGCGCGCAGGCCGCGGATCAGCGACTGCGCGTCGAAGGGCCCGACGTGGCGGCGGCCGTTGACGAAGAAGGTCGGCACCGACGTGATGCCCATCGCCTCGGCGTCGAGCAGGTCGTCCCGCACCCGGGCGGTCACCTCGGCCGACTCCAGGTCGTGCTCGAATTTGTCGACGTCGAGTCCGAGCTCACGCGCCAGGCGCATGATGTCCGACGGCAGCTGGTGCTCCTGGTCGGCGAACAGGGCACGCTCGAACTCGAAGAACTTCCCCTGCAGCGCGGCGGCCTCCGAGGCCTCGGCGCCGGCGAGCGCGTTGGGGTGCTGGTCGGTGAGCGGGGCGTGCCGCCAGACATAGCGCAGGTCGCCGCCCAGCTCCCGTTGCACCTCCGGGATCGACCCGGACGCCTTGAGGCAGAACGGGCACTGGAAGTCGCCGTACTCCACGATCGTGTACCGCGCGTCGGCGGGACCGTAGACGTGGTCGCGTTTCGGGTCGACGGGGCGCAGCAGCGTCTGCCCCGTCTCGACGTCGGGGCGGACGGCGTCCGACACCCGGAAGATCACGGTCGCGAGCAGGAAGGCGATGACGGATGCCGCCAGCACGCCGACCCGGGCCTCGTTCTGCGCGGCGGGATCGTCGATCGCGAGATCGATGATGAACAGCGAGATGGTGAACCCGATGCCGCTCGCGGCGGCACCGCCGGCGATCCGGTCGAGCGTCAGCCCCGGCCCGAACTCGCCGACGCCCAGCGCGCGCAACAACGCGGTGGAACCGAGGATGCCGAGCAGCTTCCCGACCACGAGACCCGCGACGATCCCCCAGGTCAACGGCGACCGCAGCGCGGCGCCGAGGATCGCGGCGTCGACGACGACGCCCGCGTTGGCCAGGGCGAACAGCGGCAGGATGACGTACGCGACATACGGTGCGTACGCGGACTGCAGCCGCTCGTTGATGGAGATCGACTCGCGCAGGCTGTTGGCCGCCGCCCGGGCGTACTCGGTGTTGGGCGACTGCCGGAAGGTGCGCGCCAGCTCCAGCGCGTGCTCCACGTCGCGACGGTTGGGGCGGTACACCGGCACCAGCAGGGCGATCGCGACACCGGCCAGCGTCGGATGCACACCCGAGGCGAGGAACGCGAGCCAGACCACGATCGCGAGCGTCGCGTAGACCGGGCCGCGCCCGCCGCGCAGGTAGCGGGTGAAGTACACGCCGGCCAGGCCCGCCGCGGCGACCAGCAGCGGCAGCGGGGAGAAGGCGTCGGTGTAGACGAGCGCGATGATGCTCAACGCCCCGATGTCGTCGACGACGGCCAGGGCCAGCAGGAAGATGCGCAGCCGCCCGGGCACCCGCGGGCCGACCAGCGCCAGCGCGCCGATGAGGAAAGCCGTGTCGGTGGAGATCACCACGCCCCACGCGGCCGCGTGACCGGACGGCGCGGCGACGAGCACGAACAGGAGGGCGGGGACCACCAGCCCCGCGATCGAGGCGACGACGGGAACCAGGGCCCGCGACCAGCTGGTCAGCTCGCCGATCGCGAACTCCCGCCGCACCTCGAGGCCGACCGTGAAGAAGAAGATCGCCATCAGCGCGTCGTTGACCAGGGCGTGCAGCGTGAAGTCGAGGTGCAGATCGCCGACGCCGATGCTCAGGTGGGTCTCCCAGAACGACGCGTACGAGCCGCCCGCGACGTTGGCCCACACGATCGCGGCGACCGTGGCCAGCAGCAGCAGGAGAGCACCGATCCGGTTCTGTCCCATGGCGCCGATGCGGGCGGCGATCGACGGGCGGCGGTCGGGCATGGGTGTCGGCATCCTCGGGGGTCGGGTCGGAGGGGGAAGGTGACCGGTCCGTCCCAGTCTCCCCCTCGGCGGGGCGGACCGTCCAGCGCGCCTGAGAGCACCCGGTCCAGCGGCCGTTCGGCGATGATCTCGTCGGCGGTCATCCCGGGTCCGTTGCCGGACGGTCGCTGACCGTCCGCCCCCCTGCTGAATCGGACGCCGCCCGTGGGCACGACGCCCGCCCGCAAGCGAATACGCTGGCTGGCCATGACCTCGCCAGCCCTGGTGGACGCCGCCGCACTGACCGCGCAGCTGACCGGCCCCGGACGCCTCCTCAGCACGATCGAGGCCGTTGCGACGACCGCGTCCACCAACGCCGACCTGGCCGCGGCGGCGCGGCGCGGGGCGGCGTCCGGAACCGTGCTGATCGCCGACCACCAGAGCGCCGGACGGGGCCGGTTCGCGCGCCGCTGGGAGGCCCCGCCGAGCGAGTCGGTGGCCATCTCGATCCTGGTGCGCCCCGACGGCGTGCCGCCCGAACGCTGGCTGTGGCTGCCGCTGATCACCGGCATCGCGGTCGCTGACGGGCTGACCGCCGCCGGCGTGCGGCCGCAGGTGAAGTGGCCCAACGACGTACTGATCGAGGGACGCAAGCTCTGCGGCATCCTGTCCGAGCGGGTGGACGACGCCGCGGTGATCGGCATCGGCATCAACACCGCGCTGCCCGCCGAACACCTGCCGGTGCCGACCGCGACCTC
>CALMIQ010000180.1 GCA_937863965.1 uncultured Micropruina sp. | reverse complement strand
ACTCATAATCCCTGGGTCGCGGGTTCGAGCCCCGCCCGCCCCACCAGATGATCGTTGCTAGCGAGTCGTCGACGCTGGTCGGGGCCACCCCGTTCGGCAACGATGTAGTGGTGTTCCCGCGCTACGAGATCACGACATGACCGACCCGCTCGCGATCGTCCGCCGCCGCCTGGTCACCCAGCGGCTGGCCGGCGAACCGCTCGCCGACGCGGCGGCGGTAGTGCGCTGGCTCGGCGCCGTGCAGGCGCAGGAGTTCGCCGAGGCGAAGTGGTCGTTGGCCGAACGGTCGCATGACCGCACCGACGCGGCGGTGGAGGCGGCGTTCAGCCGCGGCGAGTTCATCCGAACCCACGTCCTTCGCCCCACCTGGCACTTCGTCGCCCGCGACGACGTCCGCTGGATGCTGCGGTTGACTCGGCCGCGAGTGCACGCGCTGAACGCGTACTGGTACCGCAGGTTCGAGATCGATCCGCCGGTGCTCGCGCGGACGCACCGGGTGATCGAGCAGACCCTTGCCGGCGGCGCACCCCCATGTACCCGGGGTGAGCTCGCTGACCGCCTCGGCGCGGCCGGCATCCAGGCGGCCGGCCTGAGGCTCGGATACCTGCTGATGCACGCCGAACTCGAAGAGCTGATCTGCAGCGGCCCGAGACGAGGCAAGCAGCATACCTACGCGCTGCTCGACGACCGCGTCCCGCATTCGCCGAGCGACGACCGCCCGCGCGACACCGCCGTCGCCGACCTGGCACTGCGCTACTTCCACAGCCACGGGCCGGCCACCGTCCACGACCTCACACGCTGGTCGAGCCTGACCGTCGCCGACACGAAGACGGCGCTGCAGGTTGTCGGCGACCAACTCGTCGTGGAGGATCATCACGGGACGAACTGGTACGCGTCGCCCACTTCGTCCACGCCTCCGCCGACCACGGGAGGGTTCCTGATCCCGATGTATGACGAGACGATCGTCGCCTACCAAGACCTGCGCGTCGTGCTCGCTGACCCGCCTCCGCGTGCGGGACTGCTCGACCGGGCCATCGTCATCGACGGGCGCACCCACGGAAGCTGGAAGCGGCGCCTGGCACGAGGCACGGTCGTGGTGGAGGCCACCCTCTTCGCGCCGCTGCCGCCGCGGCGCGTCGCCGCCCTTGAGGGGGCCGTCGCACGCTTCGCGGATCATCTCGGCCTGCGGCCGCAACTCACGACACTCCAGGCGGGGTCGCGATGAGAGGTCCGGACGAGGTCGAGGTGGCCGAGGCGTCCGCTCGGTTCGCCGACGCGATCGTGTCGAACGATGCCGACCGCATCGCGGCCTGTGTCGGTGACGAGTGGAGGCTGGTCGGCGAGGACGGGGTGACCGATCGCGCGCGATTCCTCGACGTCGTGCGCTCCGGTGCCCTCACCCACTCGATGATGCGCTCGGTCGGCGACGTCGACGTGCGTGTCTACGGTGGCGTAGGCATCGTCTTCGCACGGGTGGTCAACACCGCACACTTCGACGGCAGTTCGTTCGAGGCCGACGAATGGACGACGGATGTCTTCTCGCATCGGGACGGTCGCTGGGTGTGCGTGCACAGCCACGTGACGGCGGTGCGTTCCGGTTCGCAACGTTCCGAGCCTTGACGGCGGGCGGATCGCAGACCCGTGCGCGTTCCGGCCGATTGAGCCGTTCACCTGAGCCTCGGCAGCGATCGGCGTAGCGTGATGAGTAGCGCCCCAGGCGCCCCGGCCAGGGGCACGCGGCGAGGCAATGACGCCGTCGCCGGACTCTCGGGGGAGGTGTCATGTCACCCACACTCATGTCCCCGCTTCGCGTCGGGACGATCGAACTGAAGAACCGCATGGCGGTGGCCCCGATGGTCACCTGCTACTGCGATGACGATGGAATGCCCACCGAGCAGTACATCGCCTATCACGAGGCCCGGGCCCGCGGCGGGTTCGGGCTGATCATCACGGAGAACTACGCCGTCGACCCGATCGGACGCGGCTTCTGGTGCGCCGGGCTGTGGAAGGATGAGCAGATCGCCCCGCACAGCGAACTCGCTCGCCGGGTGCACGCCGCCGGGGCGAAGATCTTCACCCAGCTCTACCACTGCGGACGCCAGACGTCGTCGGCGATCATCGGCGCCCAGCCGGTCGCACCGTCCGCGCTGCCCTGCCCGGTGATGGGTGAGCTGCCGCACGCGCTGACCGCCGCCGAGATCACCACCATCGTGGGCCAGTTCGGCGACGCCGCCCACCGGGCCCGGCAGGCCGGCTTCGACGGCGTCGAGGTGCACGGCGCCCACGGCTACCTGATCGCCGAGTTCATGTCGTCCTACTCCAACAAGCGCACCGACGGCTACGGCGGTCCGCTGGCCAACCGGCTGCGGTTCCCGCTGGAGATCATCGCCGACGTCCGGGCCAAGTGCGGCGACGACTTCGTGGTGTCGTTCCGCATCTCGGCCGACGAGTTCGTCCTCGGCGGCCGCGGCCTGGCCGAGACCAAGACGATCTGCCGACGCCTGGAGGCGGCCGGCGCGGATCTGGTGCACATCAGCGCCGGCACCTACGAGAGCACGTCGACGATCATCCCTCCCCTGGGCCATCCCTACGCGTGGCTGGCCGGGTACGCCGCCGAGGTCAAACGGGTGGTGCACATCCCGGTGCAGGTGGTCGGCCGGATCAAGGATCCCGCGCTGGCCGAGGACATCCTGGGCACCGGGCAGGCGGACCTGATCTCGTTCGGACGGGCCTCGCTCGCCGATCCCGACCTGCCTCGCAAGTACGCCGCGGGCCACAGCGACCGGATCCGGGAGTGCATCGGCTGCAACCAGGGCTGCATCGACGTCCTGTTCGGCAACCAACCGATCCGCTGCCTGGTCAACCCGTCCTGCGGATTCGAGGGCGCCCAGGAGGTCCGGCCCGCGGCCAGCCGGAAGCGGGTCCTGGTCGCCGGCGGCGGCCCCGCCGGCTTGGAGGCCGCGCGTGGCGCCGCCCTGTGCGGGCATCACGTCGTCGTGCACGAGCAGCGTGGCCATCTCGGTGGCAACTTCTGGGTCGGCGCGATCCCACCGGGCAAGGGTGAGCTGACCAGCTACATCGCCTGGCTGGGTGAGGAACTCCGCCGGCTCGGAGTGCAGGTCGTCCTGAACTCCCGGGTCACCGCGGAGCTGGTCGCCGCCGAGCGTCCGGACGTGGTGGTCTACGCCGCCG
>CALMIQ010000179.1 GCA_937863965.1 uncultured Micropruina sp. | reverse complement strand
TTCGAATCTCGTATCCTCCGCCAGGGAACTCGGGCGGTTCACGTCACCTTGCTTCCTCCCCTCACCCCGTCGTTGTCGGCGTCCCCGATGATGGCGAGTGAGAGGTCGGTGCCGTGAGCGCGGACTCGGAGGCTCGCCCGTTGCCGATTGCCAGGTCGCGTCGCGTCGCGGTCGAGCAGCAAGCCCCACCTGCGCTGGGACCACAGTGGTCGACTCCCATATGGTCGTCGCCATGCCAACACCCCGACGGCTGAACCGCGACCAGTTCTTCGCGCTGATTGCCGAGATGGACCCGGCCGACCTGCGAAAGGCGCTGTGGACGCTCTACTGGCGGGGCGGGGCACCGGTGCGTGAACGCATCGAGGATCTCATCGAACCCGATCGAGTGAAGGTGCGCACGGAGGCCGCCAACCGGGCGCCGGACGCCGGACTCGTCCTCGCGGAGGTTACCGAGTTCGCTGCGCTGGCCCGCTCGGGTTCCTACTTGGCCGGCGACCGCCGTGTGTCGCCGAAGGAGCGATCCCAATGGCGCCACACGTTCCGCCGACTCACGCAGTCCGCGCAGGAGGCGCTGCGCGGCGAGGAGGTCGAGACCGCGGCGTCCGCCGTGACCGTGATGGTCGAACTCGCCTGCGAGACGAAGAGCTACGACTACTTCCGCTCCGACGACCCGGTGGAGGCCGCCCGGTTCGTGGTCTCGGACGCGGTCGCCGCGACGTGGGCACGGCGTCGCGATGCGTACGGCGCAGACCGCATGATCGAACAAGCCGCGATGGAACTGGTGCGCTGGGAATCTCGCTATGGCTGGACCCGGGGAGGTGACGGCTGGGTGAGCGAACGCGAGCGATCGCTGGCGAGTGTGCTCGCGGGATTCCTGACCGTGCCGGATCTCTGGACCACAGCAGCCGGCGACTATCTGAACTCTCTCGATCGGATCGCCGCGGGCGGATCCGGTCGGAGACAACACGGCCGGGATCGCGAGGAGCGGGCCGGCAACCTGAGGGAGTGGAACGCGCTCCTGATCGATCGCCTGGCCGGCTCGGAGGATGAGGAACTCCTCGATCGGCTGGTCACGCATCCGGCACTCGCCGGCCCCGAGCTCACCTTCGTCCAGGCCCGGCTCGCGTACCACCGCGACGACCTGGAGAACGCGCGAGATCTCGTACGGCAGTGCCTCAAGCTGCTACCCGGCCACCGCAATTTCCTCGACTTCGCAGCCGAGCTCGACGAAGAACTGCCACCTCGGGCTGCGCGACGGACGTGACTCCGGGAAAGCACCAGGGACTTTGCTGCCCGCCATAGCCCGGCGATGTCGGCAGCAGGTCGCATCGGGCACCAACGGATACAGGTCAATGAACGTGTCTTCCCCTGTGCAGACGATCCGCTATCACGTCGGGCGTCAACGGCAGCGGACTTGCGGCCTAGACCCTCTGCAGTGTTCGGCCTAGGACACGGCGCGGTCAGCTTGGCAGATGATTTCGTGTATGCGAAATTGTCTGTTGTGGCACTCATGGCCGTGTCCGAGGCTGCGGAGCGCCTCGGCGTTTCGACGCGACAGGTACAGCACCTCGTCGCGAGCGGCGAGTTGCGTCCGCTCGCCCGCGGCATCGTCGACGCAACCTCGGTCGAGCGGCTACTGGCAGTCCGGGGCGGTTCGCACGTGCGGGCGTGGTCGGAGCCGACGGCCTGGGGTGCGGTCTCCCTGCTCTCCGGCGGGGACGCCGAGTGGATGGGAAACACCCAGCGATCTCGCCTTCGTTCGCGGCTGCGCGCGACGACGGCCGGCGAACTCGTCCAGCAGGCACGCGAACGCGCCGAGGTGACGCGGTATCGCGCCCATCCCAGTTCCCACCGCTACCTCCTCGACGTCCTCGTCCATGCCACTGAGGCAGCCGGGCGGCTTGGACTCGCCGAGCCGAACACCATCGACGGCTACCTCGCGTCCGGCAAGGTGGCGGACGCGGTGCGCAACCACGGCCTCATCCGCGACGACGAAGGCGGCGTCGTCCTTCGCGCCACGACCATGGATCTGGACGTTGTGCGGAACCTCGCCAACCGTGGCGTCGTCCTGGCCGCCCTCGACCTCGCCGAGTCGCTGGACGTGCGTGAGCGCCGGGCCGGCCGCGATGCCCTCGACCGCGCACTGGAGGACTTCCGTGGTTGACCGGCCCCACCATTGACGTGCCGACCCCACCCGGAGGCTGGCCGCCGCCCTGGCCAAACGTCGCCGAGATCGAAGCCGTACTCCCACACCAGAAGTGGACACTCATCGGGGGACTGATCGCCCAGCTCCACGGCGAACGCTCGTCTACCGCCCAACCATGAGATCCGGAGGCGGACTCGCAGCAGCGTTGGCACCAGCTCCCGGCCAGCAACAAGAGCCGAGGCCGTTGGAATGGGAGAGTTCACTCCGCGAAGCCCATCTGGCGGTAGGCCGTCCGACGCCTGGAGTACTGCGCCCGCAACACGGGGACATGCGCGTCGACGTAGTCGTGGACGATCACCTCGGTCTTGCCCTCGTGGCGGCGAAGCGCGCGTCCGACGGCTTGGACGACCAGGCCGGGATAGGAGATCGGACCGACCAGGAAGACGGTGTCGATGACCGGCGCATCGAACCCTTCGCCCGCATACGGGACGGTCGTCAAGACCAGCAGAGGATCGCCCGGGTCCGTGTCGGCGATGGTGGCCCGGATCGCGGCCAGTTCCCTCGCACCGATACCGCCGCGCATCACCATGGCATCGGCGTCCGGCAGCAGGGCGACGAGTTCGGTCAGGTG
>CALMIQ010000178.1 GCA_937863965.1 uncultured Micropruina sp. | reverse complement strand
CTCCAGCCCTGGGTGCTCCATCGCCCACCATGTTGCTGCGAGGGTGAGCAACCCCCAGGCGGTGGTGAGGACGTAGCGCACGGCTGCTATGAGTCCTCGAAGAATCGAAGGGGCGAGCAGCAGGAACATACTCACGCGGGATCCGCGTTGTGGCCGAGTGAAGGCGGGCGGTGGGTTCGGCGCCGGAGGCTGACGGACGACGCCCGAGAGCCGCTGGATGACACCGGCCGTCTGGTCCAATCGGACGAAGTGGTTCACCAGGGTCTGCGTCAAGCGCAGGTTTGCTCCGAGGGTTGCACGATGCAGCAACGTATCGGCCCATGCTCGCAAGGCCGAGACCGTCGCGTCCCAGGAGAACGCCAGCAGCGCCGCTAGGCTGACCGTCACGAAGGTGCCGCAGAGCCACGTGGTCAGCGCCGCCAGACCGACCGAGGTGCCGTCTTGCGCGCTGATGCTGACGTAGGCGACACGGTATGCCGCGGTGAGCAGGTCCACCACCGAGGCAAGCACCTCCAGGAACGACTCCAAGCTGTCCATCTGTTGATGGTCCCGTCCAGCGCTGACAGAACTCGGTTGCCTTCCACCTTCTTTCGCGATCCTCGGCTGCTGGCATTGCAGGCGGCCGGCCTACCCGAACAAGCCATCGTCCGGGCCGACCAGGTAGCCAGAGGGGATTTCGAGAGGCCTGAAGTCGCACCTGTCACCCAAGAACACCTTCTCCAGGTAGAGAGACCTGAGGGAGGCGCGATATGTCAGCAAAGGACGTGCGACGTGGAACCATTGGTGAAGGGCGGCGACCTGACGGGAGTTCGCGCCCGTCATTTGGGGAAGCCGCCCGGCGCATTCTGTCCGACGTGGATGCCTGCGCACTCTTGGCTGTCCGGACGTTGGGGCACCTTCTTCTGGGGTATATCCTCTGCTGTTTGTTCTTGGCGGTCCCCGACGCGGTCGGAAGCCTCGGCGACGTGGAGGTCGCCGTGCTCTTGCGCGATCTCACTGTGACTCCGTCTCCGCTCACCGAGGGCGCCGTGCTCACCGCCGGCCTCGGTATCGGTGCGCTATTTCGACGGGCTTCTCTTCGCCGGAGCGCAGGATCAACCAGCCGGCGAGGGTAGAAGTCTGGGCCGAGCCTCACATCCGTCCGTAACGGTAGGGGCGCGTCCACGGCCATGCCTCGGCGATCCACGTGGCGACGGCGTCCGCGAGCGGTGTGTCGAGTTCGGCGTGGTCGGCCCGCACCCAGGACTGGACGCTGACGTCGTGGTCCGCCGACTTCATCGGGTACAGGTAGACGCAGCCGATCACGTCGTCGTCGGCCGGGTCGAGAACGGTGAACGTGAACCCCTTGCCGGCCGCGAAGTCGGCGGCGTGCCGGCGCAGATCGGCGAGGTTGGCGTCGAGCGACATCCCGCCCGGCGGCGGCCAGTGGCCGTCCGGATACCCCGCGGTGGTCCGGATGTGGTCGATGCTCGAGGTCCACGCGGCATGGTCGGCGACGTTGTGCTGCGGGCCTAGCGGTTCGAGCCGGAACCGCTCGGTGACCAGCGAGGTCGGTGCCGTGAAGCCGGATGGTACGAACGTCTCTGCAACCATGCCGGACCGTAACACGCGGGCCTGCCTGGCGATGGCGGCCCAATCGGCGAACAGCGGGTCGTTCACCGAGCGCGACGGCGTACCGCCCTGATCGCCGCCACCCCGAGCAGCCCGAGGGTCACCGCCCCGAGGGCGAGCGCGAGCCACAGCGACACGGCGAGGTCGGGGGAACTCGTCAGCAGCCAGGTGGTGAAGACATGCCAGTTGATCCGTGCCGGCACGACGAGGAAGGCGAACGCCGCCGTGGTGAGGGTCGCCACGACGCCGAGCCCGACGGGGAACCACCGGGCCGTCCGGGAGCGGGGTCCGCGGCGCAGCGCGACCGCCAGCCAGACGACCGCCGCAGCTTGGAGCAGCGGAAGCGCGACCATGATGACCGGCCCGGCGGCGATCAGCGGATCCGTCTCCGCCGGCACGGGCCGGGTGCCGACGACCGCGTGGACGATCCGGTCGACGACGAAGAACTGGGCGGTCTGGTCGATGCCGAACGACGTGTCACCGAGGATGACGATGCCGAGATCGCGCGCCGGCGCGAACCCCAGGTACGAGAAGGTGCGCAGCGTCGAGCCGTTGTGCTCCCACAGTGGCGGCAGCGCCGGATCCTGCCACCCCGCGTTGCCGTCGGTGAGTTCCCAGAAGGCGCGACGCTCCCATCCGCTCGCATACTCACGCCACTCGTCCTGGCGGCCGAGCGGCGTCCGGGCCGCCTCGAGCACCGCCGGTGCGACCCGGGTCGGCGCCCCCAGGTGTGCGAGCAGGACCCGCGCCAGGTCGTCCCCGGTCGAGGTGACGAAGGCGCTCGGCACCGCCATCGGCCACTCCGGTTGCGGCAGTGGCGTGACGAGGGACTGCAGCCACGGATAGTGGCCCTCGGCCGATCCGGCGGCAGGCACCTGCTGCCGATCGCCGGTGGTGGCGTCCAGGCCGAGCGGGTCGGCGACGAACCGTTTCAGCGCGTCCGGGTACGAGCCTTCGGTGACGGTCTCGACGATCGCCCCGAGCAGGGTGTAGTTCGCGTTCGAATACTCGAACGTGGTGCCGGGGCTCGTGGCCGGCGCCACGCCGACCAGCCGGCGGGCCTCGTCCTGGATGGTCGTGGCCGCCGGCCACAGGTCCCATTCCGCGCCGGCCCGCTCCGGGAGGCCCGATCGGTGACCGAGCAGCTGAGCCACGGTGACATCGGCGAAGGCGCTCCCGGCCCCGTAGTCGAGCCGGGAATCGACGGTGTCCGCGAGGGACAGCCGGCCGGTGGCGACGAGTTGCTGGACGATCAGCCCGGTGAACTGCTTGGAGGTCGACCCCAGCGCGATCGGGGTCCTCGCCGACAGGCCCTGCTCCTCGGTGAGTTCGACCCTGCCGCCCCGGACGACGAGGACGACGACGCCAGGAATCCGGTACTGCGCGCGGACGTCGGCGACGGTCTGCTTGACGGACGCCGCCATCCTCGCCCGGTCGTCCGCGGCGGCCGGAGCCACGGCGCCGGCCAGCGCGAGCAGCACCAGTGCCGCGCACGCGGACACCTGCCAACGCAGCCGCGAGCCACCCACCGACATGGGCACAGTCTGGGGATGATCCCGGCGCGCGGCAACGGGGGTGGGGGTGGTACAACTACCCGCTTCGGTCGGCCGGGCTTTCGCGACGGAGGCGAGCGTCGGCGCGCGCCGATGCCCGCTTGGGCGGGCTCGGCGGGGGAGCGGTCGCGCGTCCTTGGATTGACGTGACGTGGTGGCGCATCCTGGCTGGGGTGTCTCGATCGCGGGTAACCTCGCTCCCTAA
>CALMIQ010000177.1 GCA_937863965.1 uncultured Micropruina sp. | reverse complement strand
CTCACCCCGAAGGCGTTCGCGCTGCTCGACCACCTGATCACCCACCCGGACGAGGTGGTCTCCAAGCCGCGGCTGCTCGAGGTGGTCTGGGGTTACGACGACCCGGTCGGTACCCGGGCGATCGACCACCGGATCTCCGAGCTGCGCCGCGTGCTGGTCGACGATCCCGCGCATCCGCGCTGGATCCGGACGGTGCCCGGCGTCGGCTATGCCTTCGTCGCCCCGGTGAGCCAGGTGTCCGGATGACCCCGGCCGCGCGGGTGGCCGCCGTCGTCGGCGCCGTCGGGCTGATCAGTGCGCTGGTCGTCTGGCTGGTGGTGCCGCAGACCCGGGTGGTCCTCGCGCTCTCGCCCGCCCTGCTGCTGGTGGTCGCCACGGCCCTCGTAGCCGGCGCCGCGCTCGCCGCGGGCCGGCTCGCCCGCGGACGCGAGAGGCTGGTCGCGCTGGGCGACCGCCGGGTCGCCGAGGCCGCGCAGGAGGTGGAGGCCCGGCTCGGTGCGGAACGCGGACGCCTGCTCGGCCGCATCGACCACGAACTGAAGAACCCCGTGATGGCCACCAACCTCGCCCTGGACGCCCTGCGTGCCGCACCCGCCGGGAGCCCGCAGGCGGCGGACGCCGTCGACACCATCGCCACCCAGTCGGCCCGGCTGGGCGCCCTGCTCACCTCGCTGCGCAAGATCGCCGACGTCGAGCATCGCGAGCTCGACATCGAGCAGGTCGACCTGGGCGAACTGCTCACCGCCGTCCGGGACGCCTGCTCGACCACGCCGGCCGGCGTCCGGCGGCACTGGTCGCTGAACCTGCCCCAGGCGCCGTGGCCGCTGCCCACGATCGCGGCCGACCCCGACCTGCTCTATCTGGCCCTGTACAACCTGACCGACAACGCCGTGAAGTACTCCCGGCCCGGCGACCGCATCGAGATCCGGGCCGCCGAGTCCGACGGCGGCGTCGGCATCGTGGTCGCCGACACCGGCGCCGGCATTCCCGCCGACGAGGTGCCGGGCGTCTTCGACGAGTTGTCCCGGGCGTCCACCGCCCGCGGCATTCCCGGCCAGGGCCTGGGATTGGCGCTGGTCCGCTCCGTCGTCGGACGCCACGGCGGCCGCGTCCACCTCGACTCCCGGATGGGCGTCGGCACCTCGGTGTCGCTGTGGCTGCCCGTCCGCTCCACTCGCCCCGAAAGCAACCACCCCGTAAGGAAGGCCTGATGTCCCGCACCCTGCTCGCCGCCGTGGCCGGCGCCGTGCTGCTCACCGGCTGCTCGATCAGCGTGAGCGCCGGCGAGCCCAGCCCCGACGCGCCCACCCCGGCAACGACCCCGCCGGGGACGACGGCCGCACCGTCGCCGTCCGCCACCGAGACGGTCGGCACCGCCGACGTCGTACCCGGTTACGGCCCGGGCCAGTTCCCGGCCGTCCCGCTGTTCAGCCTGCCGGACATCTCCAGGGTCTCCACCGCCGGCAAGAAGCTGCGTGACAAGCTGAAGGTCGAAATCAAGGACATTCCCGGCGTCAAGGTCACCGCGGTGCGTTGCACCAAGGACGGCGAGTACATCAACGCCGACTCCGGGCTGGCGCTCTACGGCGACGGCTCCGGCTCCTACGTTGGGCCGGACGGCAGCTACACCCGCGGCCGGGACGGGTCGGAGACCTCGGTGAGCGACCGCGAGTCGATCACCCGCGACGGCAAGGGCGGCGGCACCTACGTCGGCGACGGAGTGTCGATCACCAACGACGGGGACGGCTCCGGAACCTACGTGGACGCCGACCTGTCGGTGACGATCGACGGCAAGGGCGGCGGCAGCTACGTCAGGAAGAGCCCGTCGGAATCGATCACGAACGACGGGGACGGTTCCGGAAGCTACGTGGACGGCACCGTGTCGATCACCAACGACGGCAACGGTGCGGGTACCTACACCGACGGCACGGTGTCGATCAGCAACGGTGGCGACGGTACCGCCTCCGTCGTCGGGCCGAGCTTCTCCGGCGAGGTGCCGGCGGATCCGCTGCCCCCGGTGCCGCCACTGGGCAAATTCCCGCCGGTGGTGCAGCTGCTGCCCACGATCGACATCTGCGGGTTCGTCATCACCCTGGCCGACGGCGTGCTGTTCGACTTCGACAAGGCGGACATCCGCGCCGACGCGTCCGTCACGCTCGACAAGGTCGCGAAGGCGCTGGAACAGGTCGGTGACCGTCCGATCCGGGTCAGCGGCCACACCGACGCCATCGGCACCGACGCCTACAACCAGGGCCTCTCCGAGCGGCGGGCGTCCTCGGTGGAGCAGGCGCTGCGGCAGCGCGGGGTGTCCGCGCCCATGACGTCCAGGGGGTACGGCGAGTCCCGTCCGGTGGCGCCCAACCGGCTCAACGACAAGGACAACCCCGCCGGCCGGCAGCTCAACCGCCGGGTGGAGATCTTCGTGCGCGGCTGACCCGTGATCGGGGCGTGCGGGCGGGGTACTCCGGTCCCCGGCACGCCCCGATCGATCGCCCCGGACTACCGGGAACGCCCCTACACTGGCACCCATGCTGATGCAGCGTGGCTTGCCCTTGCCCGCGCCGGATGTCCCGGCCGGGGTGACCCTTCGTCCCCAGGAGCCGTCGGACGCCGAGGCGCTGGGGGCGCTGTACTGGGACTCCTACCCCAAGGGCGTCGCCGCGGTCGATCTGGAGGACGCGGTCGAAGAGATGGAGGGCGTCTTCGCCGGCGAGTACGGCACGCCGGTCGAGGAGGCCTCGCTGGTCGTCGTGGACGCCGACGGCGCCCTGATCGGCTGCATCCAGACCGTCACCAGCCCGCCCTGGGAGGGCATCCCGGCGGTGCCGTTCGTCATCGAGCTCTTCGTCCACCCCGGGCAGCGGCGGCGCGGACTGGGCACGGTGTTGCTGTTGTCGGCGGCGCAGGCCTGTCACGCCGGGGGCTGGGAGAGCATGGCGCTGAACGTCCAGGAGGAGACCGCCGGCGAGGCGATGCACCTGTACCAGCGGCTGGGCTTCGCCGAGATCACCCCGGTGGGTGCGGTCGAGGGCTGACCCGGAGGCGACCCGCCCGCCGATTTGAGGGCGACGCGAAACCTCGTGTAGTGTTTCACGCGGTTCAGGCCCCTATAGCTCAGTCGGCAGAGCGTCTCCATGGTAAGGAGAAGGTCTGCGGTTCGATTCCGCATGGGGGCTCTGTGTGTGGAGGGACGGAATAACCGCCCGTCGTTCCGGGTTCCCGGTCTTCAGACACGCCCGGCGGGATAGCTCAGGCGGTAGAGCAAGCGGCTCATAATCGCTGTGTCGCGGGTTCGAGTCCCGCTCCCGCTACCAAGAACCGGCAACTGCAAGACGAGAGAGAGCAACGGCGATGGCCAAGAAGCAGTCGGAGATCCGTCCGAAGATCACCTTGGCGTGCACCGAGTGCAAGGAGCGCAACTACATCACGAAGAAGAACCGGCGTAACGACCCGGATCGTCTCGAGTTGAAGAAGTTCTGCCCCAAGTGCCACCTGCACACCGCGCACCGCGAGACTCGCTGAGCGCACCCCCG
>CALMIQ010000176.1 GCA_937863965.1 uncultured Micropruina sp. | reverse complement strand
GGCAGCATCGACTCGGGCAGCGCGATCGGGTGGCCGCCCTCGTCGTAGACGATCGGGAACGGCTCGCCCCAGTACCGCTGCCGGCTGAACAGCCAGTCCCGCAGCTTGTAGGTGACGGTTTCGACGCCCCAGCCCTTGGCGGTCAGCCAGTCGATGATGGCCTTCTTGGCCGCGGCCATGTCCAGGCCGTTCAACGAGATCTCGTCGTTGGCCGAGTTGATCGTCGGCCCGTCGCCGGTGAAGGCGGCGTTCTCGTCGTGACCCTCGCTCGGCTGCACCGTGCGGATGATCGGCAGCCCGTAGGCCTGCGCGAAGTCCCAGTCGCGCTCGTCCTCGGCCGGCACCGCCATGATCGCGCCGGTGCCGTAGCCCATCAGCACGTAGTCGGCGATGAAGATCGGGATCCGCGCGCCGTTGACCGGGTTGATCGCGTAGGCGCCGGTGAACACGCCCGACTTGTCCCTGTTCTCCTGCCGCTCCAGGTCGGTCTTGCGGGCCGCGGCCTCGCGGTAGGCCGTGACCGCCTCGGACGCCGACGGCGCGCCACCCGTCCAGGCCGGGTCGGTGCCGGCCGGCCAGAACGCGTCGCCCGGCACGATCGCGTCCACGATCGGATGCTCGGGCGCCAGCACCATGAAGGTCGCGCCGAACAGGGTGTCCGGACGGGTGGTGAACACCGCAATCGCGGCCTCGTGACCCTCCACCGCGAAGGTGACGGACGCCCCGGTGGAGCGGCCGATCCAGTTCCGCTGCATCGCCTTGATGCTGTCCGGCCAGTCCAGCCGGTCCAGGTCGGCCAGCAGCCGGTCGGCGTAGGCGGTGATCCGCATCATCCACTGCCGCATGTTCCGCTTGAATACCGGGAAGTTGCCGATGTCGGAGCGGCCCTCGGCGGTGACCTCCTCGTTGGCCAGCACGGTGCCCAGCCCGGGGCACCAGTTGACCGGCGCCTCCGAGACGTAGGCCAGCCGGAAGGCGTCCACGATCGCGGCGCGCTCGCCGGCGTCCAGCTCGGCCCAGGGCCGATCGGACGGCACCGGACGCGCGCCGCTCTCGAACTCCTCGATCAGCTCGGCGATCGGGCGCGCCCGATCGGCCTCGGTGTCGTACCAGGCGTTGAACACCTGCAGGAAGATCCACTGCGTCCAGCGGTAGAACTCGACGTCGGTGGTGGCGACGCCGCGGCGGTCGTCGTGGGCCAGGCCCAGCCGGCGCAGCTGGCGCCGCATGTTGGCGATGTTGGCCTCGGTGGAGATCCGCGGGTGCTGGCCGGTCTGCACGGCGTACTGCTCGGCGGGCAGGCCGAACGCGTCGTAGCCCAGGGCGTGCAGCACGTTGCGGCCGCGCATCCGCTGGTAGCGCGCCCAGGTGTCGGTGCCGATGTAGCCCAGCGGGTGTCCGACGTGCAGGCCGGCGCCGCTGGGGTAGGGGAACATGTCCAGCACGAACAGCTTCTCGCGGCCGGCGACCTTCTCGGGCTCGGCCCACACGCCGGCCGGATTCGGCGCGTGGAAGGTGCCCTCGGTCTCCCAGCGGTCCTGCCAGGCGGTCTCGATCTGCCCGGCCAACTCGGCGGTGTAGCGGTACGGCGTCTCGCTCATCTCATCCTTCTCATCGTTCTGCTTCGGACATGAAAAAGCCCCTCACGCAGGGAGGGGCGCCGCGGTGACGGAGAGGTCAGCGCGGCTGGCGAAGCAGAAGTCGGCGTGCCACGGGCCGATTGTACCGCAGGTCGGCCGAATCGGGCCGAGGCGGGCGCGGACCCCGGCAGTAGGCTGACTCCGTGAAGCTACGGTCCGCCCTCGCCGGGAGCTGTGCCTCGGCCCTGCTGCTCGCGGGCTGCACTGTTGCGCCCGGGGTCGCCGGGCCGACCGTGACGGCGCAACCGGCGACGCCGTCGGTCTCCGCACCCGGCGGTCCCGCCACGACGGCGTCCGCGACGCCGACCCCGGCGCCCGATCTCGCGGTGGACAGCGTCTCGAACTTCCGCGACCTCGCCGGCTCGGGCGCGGGGTTGGCCGTCGCCGACGGCGGGCGGATGGCCCGCGGGGTGGTCTTCCGTTCGGGCAAGCTGCAGGGATTGTCCGCCGCCGACAAGCGCGTCCTGGTCGCCGCCGGGGTGACCGACATCTTCGACCTGCGCACCGACGAGGTCGCCAAACGCTCACCCGATCCCGCCGTCGGCAGGGCCACCTATCACCTGATCAACGTGTTCGCGGTACGGTCCCGGGTCTCGCCGTTCCCCGCGAGCGTGCGCGCGGCCGAACGGGAGCGTCAGCAGCTCAACCGCGACTTCGTGGCCGATGCGAAGCAGCGTCAGCGAATCGGGCTGCTGCTGCGCGGCATGGCGGACGCCCCGGGTGCGGTGATCATCCACTGCACCGAGGGCAAGGACCGGACCGGTTGGGTGTCGGCGATCCTGCAGCTCATCGCCGGGGTCGACCGGGAGACGGTCATCGCGGAGTACCTGATCTCGAACGATCGTCGCGCCGAGATCATCGACCGGGGCGTCGCGCAGGCGCGCAAGGCGCGCGGCCGCACCGCGGCCGAGATCACGCGGATCAGGCTCGTCGTGGCCGAGAGCTACCTGCGGGCCGGCCTGGACGAACTGGAGTCCCGCTACGGCGACCTGCACGGCTACCTGACCGACGGCCTCGGGCTCGACGAGCCGACCATCGAGCGGCTCCGCACCCGACTCCGGACGCCCTGACTCAGGAGCGCACGGCCTCGCGCGGCGTCTCGTTCGCCGGGTACCCGTTCAGGTCGGCGACCGCGCGGAATCCCACCGTTGCCCAGAGAGTCTCCTGGGCGGCGCGACTGGGGGCGTCCACGCTCAGCGAGTAGTGCCCGTCTCCCCACCACGCGGTCATCGTGAAGACGCCGCTCTTGTCCCGCGCGGTCGCCCGGTACAGCGTCCCCATCGACTGGCCGTCCAGGACGAATTCGGTCTTGTCAGCCTTGGCGTACTTGGTGGTGTAGTGCTTCTTGGCCTCGCCGGCGTCTTTCCAGTACCGGTACCGGATCACGCCCTCGTCGAACTGGCAGTCGTAGGTCGCGGTGGTCGGACGGTAGTCCACGTATTCGCAGCGATCCCATTGGGTGACCAGCGACGGGTAGATGTGCTTGAGACCCTCGATACCGGTGGCCCGGCCGCACGCCTCGAGGGTGTCGGCCGTCTTGCCGTTCCAGCAGGTGAAGGCGGTGTCGGCGTCCGGTGGGGTGCTCGCCGGATCGGAGGGTCCGGGCTCGGCGCTCGGCTGGCTGCTGATGACGCTCGGGGTGTCGGCGGCCACCGGGACGGCGGTGGCGCCGTTGCGGGTGATCATGAAGACGACCGCCCCGATCACGACCAGCGCGACGGCCGCCACGGCGGTCGGGACCACCCACCGCCGGCGAGGGCCACCGGGTTGCCGGCCGGCTGGGGCGCTTCTGCCTCCCGGGGGCGCACTCGCGGGCCCGGGAGGTGCGCCGAACCCGGGAGCTGCACCCGGGAACCCGTGGTTCGGGGCGCTCATGCCGCCGGGAGCGGGCGCGGCGGGTGACGGCGGGGGTGCCGTCGCCACCGGCGCCCCGCACTTGCCGCAGAACCTGGTCATCGACTCGATCGGTCCGCCACAGTTGTGACAGATCTGAGCCCCCGCTGGAACCGACATGCCGCACCATTCCTTCGTCCGCGATCAGGCTAGCGCGGACGTGGCGTGACCATGCCGCCGACGTCGCCGACGGTAGCCTGTGCGGGTGAGCCGATACCCACGTGATGTCCTGGCGCCCGGCTGGCAGCGGGCCGGCAAGCCGACCACGCAGGAGGTCGCGGCCCGGCCCGGGATGGTGCTGGAGGATCCGACGTCCGGCTTCGTCGGGGCGATCGTGAAGCTCGAGAACGGCCTGATCGTGCTGGAGGACCGGCGCGGCAAGCGGCGCAGCTTTCCGCTCGGCCCCGGGTTCTGGCTGGAGGGCAAGCCGGTCAGCGTGACGGCCCCGAAGCGGCGGGCCGACGGCGGGCCGACGCACACGGCGTCCGGGTCGCGGGTCTCGGCGTCCGCGGCGAAGGTCGCCCTGCCCAGCCGGATCTACGTGGAGGGCCGGCACGACGCCGAACTGGTCGAGAAGGTGTGGGGCGACGACCTGCGCCACGTCGGCGTCGTCGTGGAGTACCTGGGCGGCATCGACGACCTGCCGGCGATCGTGGCCGAGTTCGCCCCGCAACGCGGACGCCGGCTGGGCGTCCTGGTCGACCACCTGGTGCCGGGCTCCAAGGAGTCGCGGATCGTGGAACGGGTGAACAGCCCGTGGACCTTCGTCACCGGGCACCGCTTCATCGACATCTGGACGGCGGTGAAGCCGTCCGTGCTCGGCCTGCAGGCGTGGCCCGAGGTGCCGCGCGGGCAGGACTACAAGCAGGGGCTGTGCCGCGCCCTCGGCTGGCCGGCCCGCACCCAGGCCGACATCGCCGACGCCTGGCGGCACATCCGGTCCAAGGTGACCTCCTGGCAGGATCTCGACCCGGCGCTGCTGACCGAGGTGGAGAAGCTGATCGACTTCGTCACCGCCGACCACGCCGACACGCTGGAGCCCTGATGGCCGGAGCCGTGATGGAAACAGCGGAGGTGACCGAGGCCATCCGGCGGGTCGCCGACGCCGAGATCCTGCCGCGGTTCCGGGCGCTGGCCGATCACGAGATCATCGAGAAGCGCCCCGGCGACGTGGTCACGGTCGCCGACCGGCTCGCCGAACGCGCGCTCACCGAGATCTTCCGGGCGCAGGATCCCGACTGCCTGGTGGTGGGGGAGGAGGGCGTCTACGCCGATCCGGCCCCGCTGCGGGCGCTGCCGAGCGCCGAGCTGGCCTGGGTGATCGACCCCATCGACGGCACCCGCAACTTCGCCTCGGGCAGCGCCGACTTCGCCGTGATGGTGGCCGAGGTGCGCGCCGGGGTGACCACCCGCGGCTGGATCTGGCAGCCGATGCACGACCGGATGTACGTGGCCGAGCGGGGTGCCGGGGTGCTGCTCAACGACCGTCCGGTGCCGCCGCGGAGCGCGCCGGATCAGTTGGTCGGGGCGCTGCACGGCCGCTACGGACGCCCCCGCGCCGGGGTGCCCGAGCGGGTCAGCCTGGTGCGCCTGGCGGGCTGCTGCGGGGTGGACTACCCGCACGTCGTCGAGGGCGAGCGGGCGTTCCTCGGCTACTGGTCGATGCACCCCTGGGACCACCTGCCGGGAGCGCTGATGGTCACCGAGACCGGCGGCGTGGTGGCGACCACCGCGGGCCGTCCGTACGCCGCCGGGGTCACCGGCCGCTACCTGCTGGCCGCGGCATCCCCGGAGATCTGGGGACTCGCCGACGACCTGGTCAAGGTGCAGTTCGCGCGCTGACCGTCATCCCGGGCCCGATTCCGTCATCCC
>CALMIQ010000175.1 GCA_937863965.1 uncultured Micropruina sp. | reverse complement strand
TCTTCCTGATCGGCAGCCCCTTCGTCCGCGGACGCCGGGAGCGCGTCCAGCGCCGGGCCGACGAGGTGATCATGACGCGCACCGCCGACCTGCCCCAGTTGCCCGGTGGCGCCGAGGTTCCGTTCGGCGTCGAAAGCATGGCCACGCTCAACCGCCGGCTGGGCTCGCTGCCGATGATGACCGGAGCCAGCCGCGGCCTGTTCGGCGACTACGACGCCTCGATCGCGGCGATGACCGCCGCCGTCCGCGCGGCCCGGCAGCGGGTCCATGTCGAGATCTACATCGTGGCCTGGGACGACACCACCGATCCGTTCTTCACCGCCCTGGTCGAGGCCGTCCAACGCGGGGTGACGGTGCGGCTGCTGTACGACCACATCGGCTCCCGCAAGTACCCGGGCTTCCGCCGGATGAACGAGCGGATGACCCGGGCGGGCATCGAGTGGCACCAGATGATGCCGATCCACCCGCTCAAGGGCCGCTGGCGGCGGCCGGACCTGCGCAACCATCGCAAGCTGGTCGTGGTGGACGGCGAGGTGGCGTTCATGGGGTCGCAGAACATGATCGACGCCAGCTACCTGATGCCCAGGAACATCGCGATCGGCCGGCGGTGGCTCGATCTCAACATCGAGCTCAGTGGGCAGATCGTGTCGTCGCTCGAGGCCGTCTTCGCCATGGACTGGCTCGTCGAGACCGACGAGTCGTTGCTCGGCGAGCTCCGGCTCCCGGAGTCGTATCCGCCCGGTCCGCAGGCGTTCCAGCTGCTGCCGTCCGGACCGGGTTATCCGGCGGTTCCCAACCTGCGGCTGTTCACCTCGCTGGTCCACCGGGCGCAGCACCGGCTGTCGCTGACCAGCCCCTACTTCGTGCCCGACGAGTCACTGCTGGAGGCGATCACCACCGCCGCCTACCGGGGCGTGGACGTGGAACTGTTCGTCTCCGAGCAGGCCGACCAGTTCATGGTGCAGCATGCCCAGGCCTCCTACTATGAGGAGTTGCTGTCGGCCGGCGTCCGCATTCAGCTCTACCCGAAGCCGACCGTGTTGCACTCCAAGTTCTTCACCGTGGACGACGTGGTCGGGGTGATCGGTTCGTCGAACATGGACTACCGCTCCTTCGGCCTGGACTACGAGATCTCGCTGATGGGCACCGACCCGGGTTTCGTGGCCGATCTGCAGCGGGTCGCCGACCAGTATCGCGCCGTCTCCCACGAGCTGACCGCACAGGAGTGGGCGGAGCGGCCGGCCGCGATCCGGTACGTCGAGAACGTGATGCGCCTCACCTCCGCATTGCAGTGAGGCGCCGGCCCACGCGGGGATCCGAGCGCTATGAATCGGCCGGAGTCACGGCAGGGCCGGGGCGCGCCGCAAGCGCTCGTATCTCCGCGTGCCACTGCATCCGGGGTCCGCACCGCGGGTGCAGCGCCGGAGGGAGGTCGTGGTCGGCGACGCATCCACGCCGGATCATGCGCCGTAGGCATGGTCAGCATGCGAGGAAAGTCATTGACCGCATAGCTCCCTGCGGCCAGCCTTGTGGGTAACCCCTGCCCCGCGCGTCCACCCAGCGTCGAGAGGAATCCCGTGGCCGAGATCAAGGTCCTGCACAACATCATCGGCGGTGAGGCCCGGCCCGCCGCCTCCGGCGAGACGCTGGACGTGGTCAATCCGGCCACCGGCGACGTGTACGCCACGTCACCGCTGTCCGGCGCCGCGGACGTCGACGCGGCCTTCACCGCGGCGGCGTCCGCCTTCGAGAAGTGGCGCTGGAGCACGCCGAGCGAACGGCAGGCCGCGCTGCTGGCGTTCGCGGACGCCATCGAGGCCGGCGCCGATGAGCTGGTCGACATCGAGTGCGAGAACACCGGCAAGCCGAAGAACCTGACCGCCT
>CALMIQ010000174.1 GCA_937863965.1 uncultured Micropruina sp. | reverse complement strand
CATGAACTTGGTGTTGAACTCCTCGTAGCGCTTCAACTCCGAGGGGGAGCCCCAGATCGACCAGGTCACGGTCGCCGGGGCCGTGCTGTCGCCGGTGGAGGGTGCCGGGTTCTGACCGCCGCTGCCGCTGCCGCTGCAGGCGCTCAGCATCAGTGCCGCAGCCGCTGCCGCCGCGAGGACTATGGGCCGTTTCGAGGTCATGCATCTTCTCCGATCGCCGTCGATTTGGAGTAGCGTATTTTGTATACTGTAGATTCCGCAAGGGTTCCGGGCGCTCGTTACAACCTCGTAGCCTCCCGGGAACCTCGGGTCTCGACGAGGTCGACCGGCGAACCCACGTCATCCCGGCGAACGCCGGGATCTCGAGCCGCGCCCGGGCGTCGCTACCGAGGTCCCGGGTCGAGCCCGGGATGACGGAGGCGTCCGTTTTGAGCGCTCCTTGCGTCCTGGACGCCCACGTCATCCCGGCGAACGCCGGGATCTCAGGGCCGCGGCCGAGCGCCCTCACCGAGGTCCCGGGTCGAGCCCGGGATGACGGAGGCGTCCCGATTTGAGCGCTCGTTGCCTCCTGGACTAGACTCGACCTTCGGTCACCTGTGTTCTCAGGTGCGTCCACGTCCAGATTGGGAGCAATGGCGAAGAAGGAAGGCGCCCTCGAACTCGAGGGCCAGGTCGTCGAAGCACTGCCGAACGCGATGTTCCGGGTGGAACTCGCCAACGGGCACCGGGTGCTCGCCACGATCAGCGGCAAGATGCGGCAGCACTACATCCGTATCCTTCCGGCCGACCGGGTCGTCGTCGAGTTGTCGCCCTACGATCTGACCCGCGGCCGCATCGTGTACCGGCACAAGTGACCCGCACGACATCCACCACCTGTTCCGGCCGGTTCCCCGAGCGTTCATGCCCGGGGATCGCTGCGTCCGGGGCGATGAGTCAGAAAGTTGCTCGATGAAGGTTCAGCCGAGCGTCAAGAAGATCTGCGACAAGTGCAAGGTGATCCGCCGGCACGGTCGCGTGATGGTGATCTGCGACAACCCGCGGCACAAGCAGCGCCAGGGCTGACCCCGTCAGTCACCGCCGCCGGCCAACGGCCGCAGCACCCGGACGGTCCGCCGTCCACCATCCCTTCGGGGTGGACCAACAGAACAACGTGATCGCACCAGCGGGGCCCGCACGGTCCCGCTGCCACCCCCGGTCGGAGGCCGGGGCCCACGCCGAGGCGGCGAGGGGACGCATCACGCCAGACACCTCCGCGGACCGGGCCGACGCCCCGTCCGGAACTGAAAGGAAACGCCTCATGGCACGCCTCATCGGGGTGGATCTGCCGCGCGAGAAGCGCCTGGAGATCGCCCTCACCTACATCTTCGGCATCGGGCGTACCCGCGCCGCCGAAACCCTGGCCGCCACTGGCATCAGTGGCGACATCCGTGTCCACCAGCTGACCGACGAACAGCTCGTCGCGCTTCGCGATCACATCGAGGCGAACTACGAGACCGAGGGCGACCTGCGCCGCACCGTCGCCGCCGACATCCGGCGCAAGATCGAGATCGGCTCCTACCAGGGCCGCCGCCACCGCATGGGCCTGCCCGTGCGCGGTCAGCGCACCCGGACGAACGCCCGCACCCGCAAGGGCAAGAAGAAGGCCGTCGCCGGGAAGAAGAAGGGCCGCTGACGCGGCTGGCCCTCACACGAGATACCAGGAGTACTGAAAACACATGGCTACTGCAGGCCGCACCAAGGCTCAGGCAGCTTCCAAGACGAAGCTGCGCCGCAAGGAGAAGAAGAACGTCACCGCCGGTCAGGCGCACATCAAGTCGACGTTCAACAACACCATCATCACCATCACCGACCCGACCGGTGCGGTGATCTCGTGGGCTTCCGCCGGCACCGTCGGCTTCAAGGGCTCGCGCAAGTCGACCCCGTTCGCCGCCCAGATGGCCGCCGAGGCCGCCGGACGCCGTGCCATGGAGCACGGCATGAAGCGCGTGGACGTGTTCGTCAAGGGTCCGGGCTCCGGCCGCGAGACCGCCATCCGTTCGCTCGGCGCCGTCGGGTTGGAGATCGGTCCGATCTCCGACGTCACCCCGGTGCCGCACAACGGCTGCCGTCCGCCCAAGCGCCGTCGCGTCTGAGCCCGAGCCGAGAGAGAAGGACTGAATCATGGCCCGTTACACCGGACCCATCACCAAGAAGTCGCGCCGGCTCGGCACCGACCTGGTCGGCAACGACAAGGCGTTCGAGCGCCGTGCCTACCCGCCGGGTGTGCACGGCCGCGGCCGCACCAAGGAGAGCGAGTACCTGCTGCAGCTCCGCGAGAAGCAGAAGGCCCGCTACGCCTACGGCGTGCTCGAGAAGCAGTTCCGCCGCTACTACGAGGAGGCCAACCGGCTCGGCGGCAAGACCGGCGACAACCTGCTGATCATCCTCGAGTCGCGCCTCGACAACGTCGTGTACCGCGCCGGCCTGGCCAACACCCGCCGGCAGGCCCGCCAGCTGGTGGTCCACGGCCACTTCCTGGTCAACGGCAAGAAGGTCAACATCCCGTCCTACCGGGTGAGCCCGTACGACATCATCGACGTCGCCCCGAAGTCGCTGAACGCGCTGCCGATCGTGATCGCCCGTGAGACCCATCACGAGCGCTCCGTTCCGGGCTGGCTGACCGTGCGTCCGAACAAGGGCCGCATCCTGGTGCACCAGCTGCCGGTGCGCGACCAGATCACCATCGACGTCCAGGAACAGCTGATCGTCGAGCTCTACTCCAAGTAAGCCCGTTCGGGGACGCCGGTGCGCCGGCGTCCCCGAATCCCGCCCGGGACCGACCCGGGCGGTCACCATGACTGCCGTCATATAGCGGTCGGCAGGAAAGGAACCACAACTCCATGCTCATCGCACAGCGTCCGACCCTGACCGAAGAGGTCGTCGACGATTGCCGCTCCCGCTTCGTCGTGGAGCCCCTGGAGCCGGGCGTCGGCTACACCCTCGGCAACTCGCTGCGCCGCACGCTGCTGTCGTCCATTCCGGGCGCGGCCGTGACCAGCATCAAGGTCGAGGGCGTCCAGCACGAGTTCTCCACCATCGAGGGGGTCGTCGAGGACGTCACCGAGATCATCCTCAACCTCAAGGGCCTGGTGCTCTCCTCCGAGGAGGACGAGCCGGTCGTCATGTACCTGCGCAAGGCCGGTCCGGGCGAGGTGACCGCCGCCGACATCGCGCCGCCGGCCGGGGTCGAGATCCACAACCCCGACATGCACATCGCGACGCTGAACGACACCGGCAAGGTCGAGATGGAGCTGGTCGTCGAGCGGGGCCGCGGCTACGTGTCGGCCGCCCAGAACAAGAACCTGGACGCCGAGATCGGCCGGGTGCCGGTCGACTCGCTGTACAGCCCGGTGCTGAAGGTCACCTACAAGGTCGAGGCCACCCGCGTCGAGCAGCGCACCGACTTCAACCGGCTCACCCTGGACGTCGAGACCAAGTCGTCGATGACCCCGCGGGACGCGGTGGCGTCGGCCGGCAAGACCCTGGTCGAGCTGTTCGGCCTGGCCCGCGAGCTGAACGTGGACGCCGAGGGCGTCGAGATCGGCCCGTCCCCGGTGGACGAGCAGCTGGCCGCCGACCTGGCGCTGCCGGTCGAGGAGCTGAAGCTGACCATGCGCAGCTACAACTGCCTCAAGCGCGAGGGCATCCACACCGTCTCCGAGCTGGTGTCGCGGTCGGAGCAGGATCTGCTCGACATCCGCAACTTCGGCTCGAAGTCCATCGAAGAGGTCAAGCTGCGGCTGCACGAGATGGGCCTGTCGCTGAAGGACAGCTCGCCGGGCTTCGACCCGCTGGCGGCCCTCAACCGTTACAACGACGACGCCGACTTCGGCGACGAGTACTGATCCGCGAATAGGAGAAACCCGAAATGCCCAAGCCAACCAAGGGCCCCCGGTTCGGCGGCTCGCCGGCCCACCAGCGGATCATCCTGGCCAACCTGGCCAGCCAGCTCTTCGAGCACGGCAAGATCACCACGACCGAGGCCAAGGCCAAGCGGGTTCAGCCGCTGGCCGAGCGGCTGATCGCCAAGGCCAAGCGCGGTGACCTGCACAACCGTCGCCAGGTGCTCGCCACCATCACCGACAAGGGCGTGGTGCACGTCCTGTTCACCGAGATCGCCCCGAAGCTGGCCGATCGCGACGGTGGCTACACCCGGATCACCAAGATCGGTCCGCGCAAGGGCGACAACGCCCCGATGGCGGTGATCGAGGTGATCACCGAGACCGTCGAGGAGTCCCGGAAGAACAAGGCCAAGGCCAAGGGCGCGTCCGCTGCGCCGGCCAAGAAGGCCGACAAGCCGAAGAAGGCGAAGAAGGCCGCTGTCGAGGCTCCGGCCGAGGAGGCCGCGTCCGCGCCGTCCGCCGAGTCGACCCCGTCGGCCGAATCCGCCGAGTCGGCACCGTCCGCACCGTCGGCCGAATCCGCCGACGAGGCCAAGGCCTGACCGACAACCGCACCGCCCGGTCCCGATAGGGGCCGGGCGGTGCCGTATCCGCGGCGAAACGATCGTTGTCGAGCGCTGGGGGTGAGCCCGGTGGGCCGGCGCGCAGATGCGTGCGTTCTGGGTACCCCCGCCGGGTATCGAGAACGCACGTTTCTCCGCTGGGCGGCCGGACGGTCGATCGGGGTCCGGCGATCGCGCGCGTTTCTCCGCGCGAGTGGACGGCGCCGGGCGCCGGAGGACGGAAGCCGTAGCCTGAGGCGAGTGCAGGTGTCGTTGTGGTGGACGCTGGTCGGGGCCGGGGTGTTGATCTCGCTCACCCCCGGCGCGGGAGCCGTCAACACCATGGCGAACAGCCTGGCCGCCGGGTGGCGGCGCTCGCTGTGGGGGATCCTGGGCCAGCAGGTCGCGCTGGTCGTCCACGTGGTCATCGTGGCGCTCGGGGTGGGCGTGCTGGTGGCGACCAACCACTGGCTGTTCACCACCATCCGGCTGCTGGGCGCCGGCTACCTGGTCTGGTTGGGCGTCCGGCTCTGGCTGGCGCGGCCGGCCGGCACCGGCGAGCTGGACGCCGAGGTGGCCGCGGACACCGCGGAACCCGACCATCTGCGGCCCGGCCCGATGTTCCGTCGCGGGATCTTCGTCAACCTGACCAATCCGAAGGCGATCGTGTTCTTCCTGGCCCTGACCCCGCAGTTCATCCGGCTCGATTCGCCGCTGTGGATCCAGTACCTGATCTTCACCGTCACCGTGGTGGTGATCGACATCGTCGTGATGTGGCTGTTCTTCGCCCTGGCCGCGAAGGGCCTGCGCCGGTTCATGCGGGACGCGGCCGGCCAGCGGGTGCTCAACCGCATCTTCGGCTCGTTGTTCGTCGCCGTCGGCATCATGTTGGCGGTCCTCGAATGACCCCGCGGCCAACCGACGCCGAACTGGTCGCCCTCTCCGACGGCGCGGCGCTCGCCACCCGCAGGCGGCCCGGACGCCCCGGCACCCCGGATGTCGTCCTGCTGCACGGCGGGCCTGGCCTGTGGGACTACCTGGAGCCGCTGGCCGACCTGATCGGGGAGGAGGCCAGCACCTACCGCTACGACCAGCGCGGCTGCGGGGCGTCCACTCCTTCGGCGCTGCAGTCGATCGACCGCAGCGTCGCCGACCTGGAGGAGCTGCGCCGGCACTGGGGGCTGGAGCGGATGGTGCTGATCGGGCATTCGTTCGGGGCGGCCCTCGCGCTGGCCTACGCCGCCGCGTTCCCCGCCCGGGTGAGCGTGCTGGGTCACCTGTCCGGGGTCGGCATCGGCGATTGGCGGACGCCGTTCGGGGCCGAGGTGCGGCGCCGGCGTGCGCCCTTCGAGGCCCGGCTCGCGGAACTGACCACGGCCACCCGGACGCCCGAGCAGGAGGTCGAGTGGCGCACCCTGACCTGGGCCACCGACTACGCCGATCTGCGGGCCGGCCTGGCCGCAGCCGGGGCGATGGCCCGCAGCCCGCACGCCATCAACGACCGGGCCAACCGTGAGATCGGCTACCCCGACGCCGACCAGATCGGGTGGGCAGCCGCGACCGAATGCCCGGTGTACTTCGTCCACGGCACCGCCGACCCGCGTCCGGCGGCCAACGCGATGCAGCTGGCCGACCGGACGCCGATCGCCCGCAAGCGGGTGGTCAGCGACGCCGGGCACCTGCCCTGGGTGGAGCAACCCGAGCAGGTGCGGGAGCTGCTGCTGGAGATCGTCCGCGCCGGACGCTGACACACAGCCGGGATCGCCCCCACGATCGGTGAGCGTTCTCTGGCGCGCCGGGAGTCCCCGGCACGACAATGTGCTGGCTCGGGCACCCCGACCCGTCCTCATCCCTCACCCCTTGGAGGTACTCCATGACCGAGCCGTTCATCGGCGAGTTGCGCTGTTTCGGCTTCAACTTCGCCCCCCGTGGCTGGGCGCTGTGCCAGGGCCAGCTGCTCCCCATCTCACCGAACACCGCCCTGTTCTCCCTGCTCGGGACCATGTACGGCGGCAACGGACAGACCAACTTCGGCCTGCCCGACCTGCGTGGCCGGACGCCGCTCGGCTTCGGCCAGGGGCCGGGTCTCAGCCCGCGCGATCAGGGCGAGACCGCCGGTACCGAGACGGTGACGCTGACCGCGCAACAGGTGGCGCCGCACACCCACCCGGCGATGGGTGGCACGGACGCCACGTCGAAGAGTCCGGTCGGCACGGTGCCCGGCTTCACCGCGGACGGCTCCTCGTACAGCGCCACGCCGTCGGTCGCCATGAACGCCGGCATGGTCGGGCCGAACAACGGTGGACAGCCGCACGACAACATGCAGCCGTACCAGGTGCTCAACTGGTGCATCGCGCTGGAGGGGATCTATCCGGCGCGCAGCTGAACCGATCACAGCCATTGCACAGCCGGGCCACAGCGGATGGCCCGGCTGGGTCTTTAGTGTCTAGGCATGAGCCGACAGCACACGACCATCCCGATCCCCAGCTACGAGGGCCGCGCGCTCCCGCGTCCGGACGAGGAGGTGGTCGACCAGGGGCTCGCCTTCGACATCGGCACGCTGTTCGACCGTCGCCGGGTGCTGCAGATCTTCGGGGTCGGCGCCGCCGGTGGGGTGCTGGCGGCGTGCGGGGTGTCGCCGTCCGGTCCGTCGTCGAGCGCTGGCTCAGCCGCGACCTCCACGGCCACCCCCGACAGCGAAACCGGCCTGACCGAGATACCGGACGAGACCGCCGGTCCCTACCCGGGCGACGGCTCCAACGGGCCCGACGTGCTGGAGCAGAGCGGGGTCGTCCGCTCGGATCTCCGCAGCAGCTTCGGCGGTGCGTCGGGCACCGCCGAGGGCATCCCGATGACGCTCACCCTGACCATCCTCGACATCGCCGCGGGCGGTACGCCGATGACCGGCGCCGCCGTCTACGTGTGGCACTGCGACCGGGCCGGCGAGTACTCGATGTACTCGAACTCGATCGTCAACGAGAACTACCTGCGCGGCGTCCAGGTCACCGACGACGCGGGCGCGGTCGGCTTCACCAGCATCTTCCCGGCCTGCTACTCCGGGCGATGGCCGCACATCCACTTCGAGGTCTACCCCGACCAGGCCAGCATCACCGATTCCACCAAGGCGATCGCCACCTCGCAGGTGGCCCTCCCGCAGAACGCCTGCGACGCCGTCTATGCCACCACCGGGTACGAGCAGTCGGTCAGCAACCTCTCCCAGCTGAGCCTCACCAGCGACAACGTGTTCGGCAACGACGGCGGGGTGCATCAGCTGGCGACCGTGACCGGCGACGTCGGCCAGGGCTACGCGGTGGCGTTGACCGTGCCGATCGACACCCGGACGACGCCCGGCCGCGGCTAGCCGCCTGCCCCGGC
>CALMIQ010000173.1 GCA_937863965.1 uncultured Micropruina sp. | reverse complement strand
ATTGCCATGCCCGTCGACACTCCACTCCGATGACCCGCTGCGCGTCCCATCGTCACTTCGTGTGTTCCGGGCATTGCCATGCCCGTCGACACTCCACTCCGATGACCCGCTGCGCGTCCCATCGTCATTTCGTGTACGGCTGGCCGTCGGCGGCGGGGGCGCGGGTGCGTCCGATCAGGCCGGCGACGGCGATGATCGTCGCCACGTAGGGCAGCATCAGCAGGAACTGGCTGGGCACCGGGGTGTTCAGCGTCTGCAGCTGGGACGCCATCTGCACCACGAAGCCGAAGAACAGCGCCATGGTGGCGGCCAGCACCGGATGCCACCGGCCCATGATCACCGCGGCCAGGGCGATGAAGCCGTTGCCGACGGTCAGGTCCTTGCTGAACGAGCCGATCGAGCCGACGGTGAAGAAGGCGCCGCCGAGGCCCGAGAACACCCCGGCCACCAGCACCGCCTGCCAGCGCACGGCCTTCACCGAGATGCCGACGGTGTCGGCCGCCTTCGGGTGCTCGCCGACGGCCCGGACGCGCAGCCCCCAGCGGGTGCGGTACAGGCCGAACCACACCACCGCCACCGAGATCACCGCAAGGTAGACCAGGATCGTCTGCTGGAACAGCACCGGGCCCAGCAGCGGCAGGTCGCTCAGCAACGGGATGGCGATGGTGTCCATGGTCGGCGCGCTGTTCAGCACTCTCGAGTTGGGCTGCACCAGCTGGTCGAAGAGGAACCCGGTGATGCCCGAGGCCAGCAGGTTGATCACCACCCCCAGCACCACCTGGTCGACCAGGTACTTGATCGCGAACAGGGCCAGCACCGAGGCCATCATCACCCCGGCCAGGACCGCCGCGAACAGGGCCGCCGGAATCGACTTGGTCACCGATCCGACCAGGGCGGCGGCGAAGGCCGCGGTCAGGAACTGGCCCTCGATCGCCACGTTCACCACGCCCGCCCGCTCGCCGACCACGCCACACAGGGCGCCGAGAATCAGCGGGGTCGCGGTGAAGACCGTTCCGGCGAGCTGGTTGGCCACCGGGAACGGCAGGTCCTTGCCGGCCGCCGCCCAGGTCAGGAAGCCGATCACCACCGCCAGAGCGGCGATCACCCCGGCCAGGGTGCGTTGCCGGCCGCGTAGGCGTCCGGAGATGAAACCGGCGGCCGCCAGCAGGCACGCCACGGCCGCGATCGCCACCGTCGGCGCCCCCGGGACGCCGATCGTCGGCAACTGCACGTCGGCGAAGGCGTCGGACAGGGCGAAGTTGGCGGTGCCCGCGGTGCCGAAGAAGAGCACCCCGAGCAACACCCCGACGACGCCGATCAGGGCGCCGGTGGACAGCCGGGCGCGACGGGCATCCCGGGATTCGATCACCGCGAAGTCGAGCTGCTCGGGCTCGTCGCTGAGGCTGGGCACGTGGGCCTCGGGATGGTTGCTCATGCGTCCGCCCCCGTCAGCGAGACGCGCGCCCGGCGTGCCTTCAGGAACGGCACCAGGGTGGCCACCAGCTGCGGTGCGGCCACGAACAGCACCACCAACGCCTGCAGCACCAGGGTCAGCGTGAGCGGCGTCTGGGCGACGCTCTGCATCGCCAGGCCGCCGGCGCTCAGCCCGCCGAACAGCAGGCCGGCCAGCACGATGCCCAGCGGCCGGGAGCGACCCAGCAGGGCCACGGTGATCGCGTCGAAGCCGATGGTGCCCACCAGTCCCTCGGTGAGCGGCACCGGCACCCCGTTCACCGACGGGCCGAGCGCGGCCTGGACGCCGGCCAGCCCGGCCAGCGCCCCGGCCACGACCATGGTGATGATCGTGGTGGCACCCACGTTCATCCCGGCCGTGCCGGCCGCGCTCGGGTTGGCCCCGACGGCCCGGATGGCGAAGCCGATCGTGGAGCGCTCCAGCAGCCAGGCGACGGCGAACGCCGCGGCCAGGGCGACGAAGAAGCCGAGGTGCAGCTGTCCCCACAGCTGCGGGAAAGCCGCGGACGCCGGCACCTCGGGCGAGATCGGGTCGTCGCGGCCGGGACGCCGGAACACCGTCGTGGTCAACGCCCAGGCCAGCAGGCCGGCGGCGATGTAGTTCATCATGATCGTGACGATCACCTCGTGGGCACCGGTGCGGGCCTTCAGCCAGCCGACGATGCCGCCCCAGAGACCACCGGCGATCAGGCCCGCGCACACCGCAACCACCAGGTGGATCACCGGCGGCAGCGGCCAGGCGAAACCCACGTAGGCGGCCGCCATCGAGGCCAGGATGGCCTGGCCCTGGGCGCCGATGTTGAACAGCCCGGCCCGGAAGGCGAGGCCGACGGCCAGGCCGGCGCAGATCAGCGGGGCGGCCGCGGCGCTGGTGGCGGCCAATGCGGCGGGCGACCCGATGGCGCCGTTCAGCAGGGCCGCGTACGCGGTGGACACCTTCGTCCAGGCCGCGCCCAGGGCCAGCCCGGGAGCGGTGAACAGGTAGGCGAAGTTGCCGGCCACCGCCGGGTCGGCGGCGATCATCAGGATCGCCCCGACGATCAGCGCCAGCACGAACGCGGCCAGGGTGATCGTCCAGTCCCGCCAGCGGCTGCGCGCCCACTCCCGGAGGCGGGACGTCCTCGGGTCGGTGCCGGCCATCACTCGCCCTGCCCTTCGCCGGCGGCCCGGGAGACCGCGACCGCCTCGTCGTGCGAGACACCGGCCATCATCATGCCGAGCACCTCGCGCGAGGTGTCCGGCGGCACGATGCCCACCACCTTGCCGCGGTACATCACCAGCACCCGGTCGGCCAACGCCTCGACCTCCTCCAGTTCGGTCGACACCAGCACCACGGCGGTGCCCCGGTCCCGCTCGGCGACGATCCGGCGGTGCAGGAACTCGATGGCGCCGACGTCCACGCCGCGGGTCGGCTGCGAGGCGACCAGGACCGAGAGGTCCCGGCTCAGTTCCCGCGCCAGCACCACCTTCTGCGCGTTGCCGCCCGACAGCGACGAACCCGGGTTCTGGACGTCGGGGGTGCGGATGTCGAACTCGTCGCGCAGCGCCACCGCGTGGTCGTCGATCGCCTTCAGGTCCAGCGACAGGCCCCTGGCGAACGGCGCGGTGTCGTACCGGTTGAGCACCAGATTTTCGGCGATGGTGAAGCTGCCGATGAAGCCGTCGTGCTGCCGGTCCTCGGGCACGAACCCCATGCCGGCCGCGATGGTCCGTTTCGGGGTGGCGTGGCTGATGTCGGCGCCGTCCAGGCGGATGCGTCCGGACAGCACCGGAACGTTGCCCAGCAGGGCGTCGGCCAGCTCGGACTGCCCGTTGCCCTGGACGCCGGCGATGCAGAGGATCTCGCCGCCGGCCACCTCGAAGCCGATGCCGTCGACCACGATCGCGCCGGCCGCGTTGGCCACGGTCAGCTCGTCCACCGCGAGCCGGACGGCGCCGGGGGCGGCATGCTCCTTGTCGATGCTCAGGTCGACCGCACGCCCGACCATCAGCTGCGCGAGTTCGGCCTCGGACGTCCCGGGCTTGGCCTGCCCGACGATCCGGCCGCGGCGCAGCACGGTGATCCGGTCGGCGATGGCGCGCACCTCGCGGAGCTTGTGGGTGATGAAGACGATGCCGCGGCCCTCGTCCCGCAGGTTCTGCATGACCACCATCAGCTCGTCGATCTCCTGCGGGGTGAGCACCGCGGTGGGTTCATCGAAGATCAGGTACTTCGCGTCGTTGGCCAGCGCCTTGAGGATCTCGACCCGCTGCTGGACGCCGACCGGCAGGTCCTCGATCAGGGCGTCCGGATCGACCGGCAGGTTGTACCGCGCCGACAAGGCGCGCACCGTCGCCTTGGCGGCCTTCATGTCGACCACCAGGCCGGGTTCGCGGCCCAGGATCATGTTCTCGGCGACGGTGAACACGTCGACCAGCATGAAGTGCTGGTGCACCATGCCGATCCCGGCTGCCATCGCCTGCTTCGGATCGGCGAAGTGCCGGACGGCGCCGTCGATGACGATCTCGCCGCCGTCGGGCTGGTACAGCCCGTAGAGGACGTTCATCAGCGTCGACTTGCCGGCGCCGTTCTCACCCAGCAGGCAGTGGATCTCGCCGGGCCGGATGTCGAGGTCGACGGCATCGTTGGCGACGAAGGAGCCGAACGTCTTGGTGATGCCCTTCAGTCGCAGGCCGGATCCACGGTCGGGCGCACTCACCTCGGGGGCCGGCGGATCGTGTGGCACAGGGCGAGTCATTCCACAGCGCTCCCTCGTCGTCGGTGCCCGGCTATGGCGGAAGGGGGACGCCGCGCGCCCCCCTTCCGTTCACGCCATCGGCACGCCTCAGGCGGTCGTCTTCAGGGTGCCCGCGATGATCTCGGCCTTGATCGCGTCGAGCTCGGCCTTGGTCTCGGCGGAGATCTTCGCGTCGAACTCGTGGAACGGGGCCAGGTAGGCGCCGCTGTTGGCCAGCGTGCCGACGTAGAGCTCGTTGCTGAAGGAGCCGTCCTTGGCGGCCTTGATCGCCTCGAACACCGCGATGTCCATGGCCTTGCCGACCGAGGTCGGGATCACCGAGCAGTACTGCTCCTGGCTGACGCAGCCGTCGGTGTCGACCCACAGCGACGAGACCTTGCCGTTGCTGGCCTTGGCGACCTGCAGGGCGCCCTCCCCGGACGGCCCGGCGACCGGCAGCAGGACGTCCGCGCCCTGCGCCATCAGGTTGGTGGCCACCTTCTTGCCGCCGGGCAGGTCGTCGAAGGGATCCTGGCCGCCGATGAAGGTGCCGTCCTTCTTGGCCACGTCCCAGCCGAGCACCTGGACGTTCTTGCTCTTCTTCTCGTTGTAGTACGCGACGCCGCGGGCGTAGCCGTCCATGAACGAGGTGACCGACGGGTAGGGCGCGCCGCCGAAGGTGCCGACCTTGCCGGTCTGCGACAGCGACGCCGCGGCGTAGCCGGCCAGGAAGGACGGCTCGGCGGTGTTGAACACCAGCCCCTTGACGTTCTTCTCGGCGGTGTTGTTGCCCTTGTCGTCGCTGTAGGCGAAGTCGACGATGGCGAACTCGATGTCGGGGTTCTTCTTCGCGGCGGCGGCGGTGGCATCGCCCAGGGCGAAGCCGACGGTGACGATGACGTCACACTTGGCGTCCACCATCGCCTGCACGTTCTTGGCGTAGTCGGCGGCCTTCGCCGACTGGACCTCGGCCTGCTGGACGCCGAGCTCGGCCACGGCCCGCTTCAGGCCGTTGTGGGCGGTCTCGTTGAAGGACTTGTCGTCGAAGCCGCCCGCGTCGGAGACCATGCAGGCCTTGAAGTCGGACTGGGCGACGGGCGTCGACGCGCCGACCGACGGCGCGGCCGAGGTGGACGCGGCCGGCGGGGTCGCACAACCGCCGACGGCGAGGGCGAGGGCACCGAGGACGATCGGTGCGAACAAGGACTTCTTCACGGAACCTGCCTCCTGAGCAAGACGAAACGGTGAGGCCCTCATCGGCCCCGGGCAGCGAAGGTAGGGGTAGCCCCCGCCGGTGGTCACACTATCCATCGTCGTCCCGCTCGTCGCGCCCGCCGGCGTCTCCGGAGCAGGCTGATATCAAGTCGTTATCGAGGCCCGGCCCATCGTCGGGGTGCGGCTCAGTCCCTCCCGCCCGGCACGTCGCGGCGGTACCGGCCGGTCTCCAGCCAGCCCCGCAGCCGCCGGACGCTGTTGGCCACGTAGGCGGGGATCATCGCCCGCAGTTCGGCGTTGGGCTGCTCGATCAGGTCGTCCACCAGCAGCAGGTTGCGGCCGGCGACCATGCCCTCGAAGACGTCCGGACTCACCCGGGGCAGCGGCCGGACGCCCGCGTAGCCGGCCTTCAGGGCATCCTCGGCGGCCGCGTCGTCGCGCAGGTAGTAGACGGCGATGGCCAGGTCGAGCGCCGGCACGCCGAGGCCGGCATCGTCGAAGTCGAAGACGCTGAGACGGCCCCGGTGCCACTTCAGGTTGCCGCCGTGCAGGTCGGCGTGCAGCGGAATGATCTCGTCGGCGGCGAAGGCCTGGTCCTGCAGCTCCTGCGCGCGGGCGTACGCCGCCGTCAGGACGGCACTCGCCTCGGCGTCCAACGCGGGATGGCCGCCGAGCCGGTTGGGCAGATCGGTGAGGACGTCGTCGAACAGGGGCAGTTCGGCGCCCGCGGGCGGACGCCACGTGGCGGCGTGCTCGTGCAGCCGTGCCATCGCCCGCCCCACGGTGTGCAGTCGGCGGATCGAGGGCTTGGCGCCGAGATTGCGGCCGTCCAGCCAGGAGAACAGCACCACCGGCAGGTCGCGGCCGTGATCGGGGCTCGGGACGCGGGCCGCCCACTCGCCGTCGCGGGTGCGCTGCGGCGTGGGCACCGTGAGGTCGGTCTCGGCCGAGAGCGCCGCCAGCCAGGCGACCTCGGCGAGCAGGTGCGCCTCGGTCTTGGTCGGAATCACGTTGACCCGCAGGGCGAACCTCCGGCCGTCCGGCACCTCCACCCGGAAGGTCGTGTTGTAGCCGTGGTTCAGCAGCCGCAGGGACGCGTCGGCGAGCCCCCAGGCCGGCAGGGCGCGGGCCGCGAGGGCCCGGAGCCGGTTCGCCTGGGTGCGCGCGGTGACCTCGGTGAACGGCTTGCGCATGGGCGCAACGGTAGCCGCAGGCCCGGCCCGCTCAGTGCGTGGCGGCGGCTGAGGTGGCGGACCGGCTCGGCTGGTCGTTGGGCCGCCCCGCTCAGCGCGGGGCGGCGTCCGGCCAGATCACCGGGACGTCGGAGACGAACGCCCCGACCAGGTCCTCCGCACCTTCCAGCGCCGAGATCTCGTTGCCGGCGATGGCGGCCTCGATGCCGCCGCGCAACGCCCGCACCCGCGGCGAGTTCCGGACGCCGTCCAGCACCTCGCCCTCGACCAGCGACCAGAGCCAGTCGATCTGCTGGCGGGCCCGGCGCGGTTCCAGCCCGCCGTGGCTCTCCAGGTAGGCGCGATGGGCGAGGACGGCCTGCCACACCTCGTCCAGACCCTTGCCGGTCAGCGCGGAACTGGTGAGCACGGGTGGACGCCGGGCGTGCGGGTCGGAGGTGATCAGCTTCATCGCGATGGTCAGCTCGCGCGCCGTGACCCGGGCCTCGCCCTCGTGGTCGCCGTCGGCCTTGTTGACCGTGATCACGTCGGCCATCTCGAGGATGCCGCGCTTGATGCCCTGCAGCTGGTCGCCGGCCCGTGCCAGGGTGATCAGCAGGAAGGTGTCGACCATGCCGGCCACCGCCACCTCGGACTGCCCGACGCCGACCGTCTCCACGAGTACGACGTCGTAGCCGGCGGCCTCCATGACGACCATCGATTCGCGGGTGGCCCGGGCCACCCCGCCCAGGTGCCCGCCCGACGGCGACGGCCTGACGTAGGCGTCCTCCGAGGCGGTCAGCGCGCCCATCCGCGTCCGGTCGCCGAGAATGGACCCGCCGGTGCGCGACGACGACGGGTCGACCGCCAGCACCGCGACCCGGTGCCCGTTCTCGATCAGCCGGACGCCGAGCGCATCGATGAAGGTGGACTTGCCGGCCCCCGGAACCCCGGTGATGCCCACCCGCACCGAGCTCCCGCTGTCGGGGGCGAGCAGCCGCAGCAACTCCTTGGCCTTCTCCCGGTGATCCGGACGGGACGACTCCAGCAGCGTGATCGCCCGCGCGATGTGCGGCCGCGACCCCTGCCGCACCCGCTCGGCCAACTCCACGGGACTCAACCTGCGCATGTCCTCACCCTTTCAGACCCCATGCCTGCCGCGTCGAAACCCGCACGGCCGGAACTCGCATGCCGGGGACGGTTCTCCACGTGCGATTCTCGAATGCGGGGGACGGTTCTCCACGTTCGATTCTCGAACGCGAGGGACGGTTCTTGCGTCGTA
>CALMIQ010000172.1 GCA_937863965.1 uncultured Micropruina sp. | reverse complement strand
GCGTGGTTGAGGCATGAACGCATCTCGATTCCGCCTGTGGTTGCCGGCCGTACTGCTCTCGGGCGTGGTCGGCCTGGTCGGTTGCACCCAGTTCCAGTCCGCCGGCAGTGCTCCCGAGGTCGGCGCCGAACCCGCCGGCGGTGCCCCCGACGTCGGCCGCGCGGGCGATGGCGCGGCGCCCGCGGCGACGGCGGCACCCGAGGCCGGACCGACCGCCGAACGCCAGATCGTCCGCACCGGCGCCCTCTCGCTGCGGTCCAACGACCTCACCGTGGCCGCCGACCGGTTGCGCCAGCTCGCCGAGAGCATGGACGGCTTCGTGTCCTCGGAGTCGATCTGGGTGACCGGCGACTCGACCGAGGCCACCTCGCGGATCGTCTTCAGCATGCCGGCGGCGTCCATGGAACGCTTCATGGCCGAGGCGGCGAAGCTCGGCGAACTGGTCACCCGTTCGGTCACCGCGCGGGACGTCACCGAGCAGGTGGTCGACGTCGAGGCCCGGATCGGCACGCTGCGTGAGTCGATCCAGCGGATCCGCGCCCTGATGGAGAAGGCCGGTTCGATCACCGAGATCGCCCGGGTCGAGGAGGAACTGACCCGGCGGCAGTCGGAGTTGGAATCGCTGCTGGCAAGGCAGAAGACTCTGAAGAGCCAGGTCGAGCGGGCGCCGGTGACGGTGACCCTGCTCAGGCCGGGTCAGGCCGACCCGCAGAACCCCTTCCTGACCGGGCTGGCCCGGGGCTGGGAGGCGTTGCAGAACTCGATCGCCGTGCTGCTGACCGTGGTCGGCGGCGTCCTGCCGTTCGCCCTGATCGGTGCCGCCATCGGCTGGCCGCTGCTGCGCCGGTTCCGCCGGCCGACGGCGCCTCCGACGACCACCAAGGCCGCGGAGCCAGACGCCAAGGCCTCGGCCACCACTCCGGACGCCAAGACCCCGGACGCCGCGGCGCCGTCGTCCGGGACCGGTCAGGAGACGTCGGGGCCGGCCTCCTGACGGAAACCCTCGGCGACCGCCTGCAGCTCCCGGTGCTGCCGCTCCCAGCCGTCGGCATCCAGCTCGGCCAGGTTGTCCACACCGGGCCGCATGCCCGCCGCGCCGTCGATGTATTCGCGGACGATGTCGGCGTGGCCGGCGTGCCGGTAGGTCTCGGTGGTCAGGTGCACCAAGACCTGGAACAGCGTGACGTCGCCCCGCTCACCCCACCACGGCACCCTGCCGGGGGCGTCCAGATCGAGGGCGGCCACCGTCGCGGCGCTGTGTCGACCGGCCGCGCGGTACAACTCGATGATCTCCGCGCTGGACTCCTCAGCGGTGGCGAACATGTCGGCGTTCGGCGGCTGGTTCTCCTCGTCGTCGTACCAGGGCAGGGGAATGCCGGACGGCCGTCCCATCACGTCACCGAGGTAGCCCAGTTCGACGCTGGCAAGGTGTTTCACCAGCCCCAGCAGGTTGGTGCCGGTGGGTGTCATCGGCCGCCGCAGGTCGTACTCGCTGAGCCCCTCCAGCTTCCACAGCACCGCCTCGCGGGCCCGCTCGAGGTAGTGCAGCAGCAGTTCCTTGGGTTCCATGGCTCCTCCTCATCGACCATCCTCGCACCCGGTTCCGACAGCTCGGGGGCAGCGGGCTCGCGCGACCGGCGCCGGGATCGATTCGGTGGCAGGATCGGTCGACGTGAGCCATCTCCTGGTACCCGCGCCCCGGGCGATCGAGACCGTCGGCGCCCCGGTGCTGCTCGGAGCCGGCACGTCGGTGCACCACGACCCCGAACTGGCCGGCGCCGCCCGGCTGCTTACACACCGCCTCGGTGCGGCCACCGGCTGGTCGCTGCCGTCCGCGCCGTCCGACCGGGCAGCCATCGTGCTGCGGTACGCCGACGACGTCACCGACGGTCCCGCCACCGTGCAGCCGCACGAGGGATACCGACTCGACACCTCGACAGGCCGGGTGATCATCGAGGCGGCCGGGGAGGCCGGAGCCCACTACGGCGTCCGGACGCTGCTGCAGTTGCTCGGCGAGCGGGCGTTCCGGTCGGCCCCGATCGGCGATGACCCCTGGACGCTGCCGGGCGTCCGGATCGAGGACGCGCCGCGGTGCGGCTACCGCGGCGTCCTGCTGGACGTGGCCCGGCACTTCCTGCCCAAGGCCGACCTGCTGCGGTTCATCGAGGCGCTGGCCGTCCACAAACTGAACGTGCTGCACCTGCACCTGACCGACGATCAGGGCTGGCGGATCGAGATCCGGCGCTACCCCGAACTCACCCGGCGGGGAGCCTGGCGATCACGCAGCGCCCTCGGCGACCCCAGCGCCGGACGCTACGACGAGACGCCGCACGGCGGCTTCTACACCGCCGACGACCTGCGCGAGATCGTCGCCTTCGCCGCACGACGCGCGATCACGGTCGTTCCCGAGATCGACGTCCCCGGCCACAGCCAGGCCGCGATCGCCGCCTATCCGTGGTTGGCCGGCCTGCCCGAGGACGCCGATCCCGGGGTTTGGGACCGCTGGGGCGTCGACGAGCTGGTCCTCGACCCGTCCGAGGCCACCCTCGGCTTCTACCGCGACGTGCTCGACGAGGTGCTGGCGATCTTCCCGTCGCCCTGGATCGGGCTGGGCGGCGACGAGGTGCCGCTCATCCAGTGGCGGGGCGATCCGAAGGCCCGGCGGCGGGCCGCCGGCCTCGGGTTCGAGGACGTGGGCGCCCTGCATTCCTGGTTCCTGGACGCCCTCGCCGATCACCTGCGGGCGAACGGACGCCGCCCCGCCTTCTGGGACGAGGCGGCCGAGGGTGAGTTGAACCGCGAGGCGCTGATTCACTGCTGGCGGGAACCGTGGCGCGGCGCCGAGGCGCTGGCTAGGGGCTTCGACGTGGTGCTGTGCCCCGAGCGGTGGCTCTACCTCGACTACGCCCAGTCCGACTCCCCCGACGAGCCGATCCCGGTCGGCCGGGTCACCACCCTGCAAACGGTGTACGACTTCGACCTGGGCTGCACCGGGCGACCGGGCTCCGGCCGGCCGGCCGGCGCGGATCAGGCCCTGGCCGGACGCCTGCTCGGCGCCCAGGCCAACATCTGGACCGAGCACCTGGACGGCGCCCGCCGCGTCCACTTCGCGGCCTTCCCGCGGCTGTGCGCGCTGGCGGAGAACCTGTGGACGCCGCCGGACGCGCGCGACTATCCCGACTTCCTGCGGCGGCTGCAAGACGCCCACCTCGGTCGGCTGGATGCCATGGGCGTGGAGTATCGCCCGCTGGGCGGGCCGTTGCCTTGGCAACGGCGTCCTGGTGTGGTGGGCACGCTGCGCCTTTCCACACCGGCGAGCTGACCATCCGGTCGAACCACCCGCTCAGAACCCAGACTCAGATCCAGAAGACGAGGCATTCGATGCAGAAGACGATCGCGATCATCGGCGGCGGCCACAATGCGCTGACCGCTGCCGCCTACCTGGCCAGGGCCGGTGCGGCGGTGACGGTGCTGGAACGGCTGGAGCACGTCGGCGGTGCCGCGTTGTCGGCGACCGCGTTCCCGGGTGTCGATGCGCGACTGTCCCGCTACGCCTACCTGGTCAGCCTGATGCCCAAGCAGGTGATCGACGACCTCAGCATCCCGCTGCGGCTGGCCCGCCGGCGCTACTCCTCCTACACCCCGGTTCCGGGCACCGATCGCGGACTGCTCGTCGACAATGCCGACCCGGCGGCCACCCGGGCGTCGTTCGCCTCGATCGGTGCCGCCGCGGACGTCGCGGGCTTCGCGTCCGTCTACGAGCGGACGGGAGGCGTCGCCCGAGCGCTGTTCCCGACCCTGACCGATCCGCTGCCCACCCAGGCCCGGGCGAAGGAACTGGTCGGGGCCGATTGGGCGGCGTTGATCGAGCGTCCGATCGGTGAGCTGATCGAGGAATCGGTGGCCGACGACCTGGTCCGGGGGGTGATCGCCACCGACGGCCTGATCGGCACGTACGCGTCGACCGACGACGCCTCGCTGGAACAGAACCGCTGCTTCCTGTACCACGTGATCGGGGGCGGCACCGGCGACTGGGACGTCCCGATCGGCGGCATGGGTGTGGTCAGCACCAGCCTGGAGGGCACCGCACGGGCGGCCGGCGCCCGGATCATCACCAGCGCCGAAGTGACCGGGTTGACCCCGGACGGCGAGGTCACCTGGCGCCAGGGCGACGAGGAACACCGGCTGGCGGCCGATCTGGTGCTCTGCGCCGCCGCCCCGTCCGTGCTCTCCCGGCTGCTCGGCGAGACCTCGGAACGGGTCGAGGGAGCCCAGGTGAAGGTGAACATGCTGCTCACCCGGCTACCCCGGCTGCGCCAGGACATCGCCCCCGAGGCGGCCTTCGGCGGCACCTTCCACATCAACGAGTCGCTGACCCAACTGGACGCGGCGTTCGCGGCCGCCGGCGCGGGCCGGATTCCCGATCCGCTGCCGGCCGAGATCTACTGCCATTCGCTGGCCGATCCGAGCATCCTCGGCCCCGAACTGCGGACCAAGGGCTGGCAGACGCTGACCCTGTTCGGCCTGCACCTGCCCGATCGGCTGGTCGATCGGTACGGCAACGACGAGCTGCGGACGCTGCTCCGCGCCGCCGTCCTGAGCACGCTCGAGTCGGTGCTGGCCGAGCCGATCGAGCCGCTGCTGGCCGTCGACGGCAACGGCGAGCCGTGCCTGGAGGTGAAGACCACCCGCGACATCGAACAGGCGCTGGCGATGCCGGGCGGCAACATCTTCCACGGCCCGCTGTCCTGGCCCTGGGCGGACGCCGACGACCCGCTGGACACCCCGGCGCGCCGCTGGGGCGTCGACTCCGGACACGACCGAATTCTGCTCGCCGGCGCCGGCGCCCGCCGCGGCGGCGGCGTCAGCGGCGTCGGCGGCCACAACGCCGCGATGGCCACGATCGAAGTGCTGGGACTCTAGCCCGGACGACCGGGGGTTACCGTTTGGTCCCGACAAGCCACACCTGCGACCGCCTCAGCGGCGAACGAGCGAACCCGCGCCGCCCTCCGAGATGTCGCCCTCGACGCGTGCGCCCCGATAGCGGTACAGGTTGCCGGAGTCCTTCTCGTAGGCGTTGCCGTCGATGCGCGTCGTGGCGTAGAGATACAGATGACCGGCGCCCTTCTCGGTGACGTTGCCGTTCACGCGGCCGCGCAGCGCGGCGTTGCCGGCGCCGTACTCGATCACATTGCCGTCGACCGTGCCGTGGATCGCCGCGTTGCCGCGTCCCTTCTCGATCACGTTGCCGTCGACCGTGCCGCGCACCTCTGCGTTGCCGGCGCCCGTCTCGGTGAGGTTGCCGTCCACGTGCCCGCCGGCGTTCACGCGGACGTGGCCGGCGGCGCGTTCGGTCACGTTGCCCTTCACCTCGCCGTTGACGGTCACGTCGCCGGCGTCGTACTCGTCGACGTTGCCCTCGACCAGGCCGCGCGCGCCGATCACGACGGCCCCCGCCCCGACCTGGCGGACGTTGCCCTTGACGGTGCCGTGAATCGTGACCGTGCCGCCCGATACCTTCAGATTGCCATCGATGGTGTGTCCCGCCGGAACGGTGTAGCTCCCCTTCCGGGAGAGGTCGTCGGCGAACGCCATGGACGGCACGCCGAAGAGAACGAGACCGGCGACCGTGCCGGCACCCAGCTTGTGCTGAAGCTTCATGAGACTCTTCCTCTCACCCTGATCCACAGAACGGCTCCGTGGCTGGCCCCAGTGGAACAGGACGGCGTGGGGAGCGCGTGAACACCGGGTGAGAGCCCTCTCATGGGCGGGCGATCGTGAAACGGGCGATCGTGGACGGGTCAGCGGCCGCCGAACTCGCGGACCTGCTTCACCACGAAGCGTCCGTCCTCCAGCAGCTTGACCTCCAGGTCCAGGGAGCGCGGCTTGGTGTTGTCGGAGGTGACGAGCGCACACGGCCCCGGGTAGTACTCGGGCTTGGCCCGGCAGTAGGCCTGCTCGACGGTGCGGACGATGTCGACCAGGGCGATCGCCTGCTCGCGGGAAAGCACCGGCTCGGTGAGTGCCGGCGCGTCGGCTCTCGGCTTGGCGAAGCGGGTGACGGTGAGGCTCGGCTCCTCGTCGCCGAGGAAGGCCGCGATGGTGAACTCGCTGTGGGTACCCGGGTCGGGGTTGGTGACCAGGTTGTTGCCCTGCTGGATCGACAGCGAGTAGCCGTAGACGGCGTCGGTGTTGAGCACCCGGGTGACCACCACCGCGTTGGCGGCCACGTCCGATTCGCTGTCGTAGGCCGGCACCACGGCCAGCCCCATCGCCACCGTCGCCTGATCGATCCGGGCGAACGAGCGCTCCTCGACGGCGCGCTTGTTCCACAGGCTCGCATAAACGCCCTTGACGGCACAGCCGAGCGAGCGGGGGTCGACCTTGCGCTTGGTCTCTCCGCCGTCCTCGATCTCGTCGACCACGACGCAGGCCTGACAGCGGACGTCCGCCACCTTGGTCTTGACCGAGAAGCTGTCGTGCAGGCCGGCGCCGTCGAAGTTCGGAATGTCCTCGGCGTTGGCCGACGAGCGCACCTTGAGCTTCTTGACGCCGAGGGCGTCGACCCGGACGCGGAGCGCGTCCAGTTGCCCGCGCGGGAATTCGGCGTCGAGGAACGCCGACTGCACCGCGGCCACCAGGTCGCGCAGCTCGCGGGGCGCGAGGTCGCCGTCCCGCTCGCGGGAGATCAGCGTGTCGATGGCGCGGCGGACGGCGGCATTCGCCGGATGGGCCACGAAGTCGGCGTAGAACTGGAACGGCACGCCGAACCCCTCGGGCGTGAGGTCATAACCGAGCAGCGCGCTCGGGGTGCCGGGCTGGCCGGCGCGGCCCAGCACGGCGCGATGTCCGAGGAAGCCGAGATTGGCGGCCTTGGCGCCATAGCGCCTTGCCAGCGCCAGGGTGTCGGCCGGGCTGCCCTGAGCCAGTTCGTCGTAGTCGCGGACGGCGCTCTCCGGCTCCCAGCCCAGCGGCACCACCGGGCGATCGAGGCGCTCGGCCAGCTTGGCCGCCACCACCTCCGCCGTGGTCGGTTCGATCAGGAAGTCCTCCCCGCCTACCACGTAATGCACCGGGGTGTCGGCGAACGGCGCCAGCCGCGGATGATCCGGGCCGGCGTCCCGGAGCACCGCGTTGGGGGTGTTGCGCTCCTTGGACTTCAGGTTCACGTGCGAGTTGGTGTCCTGGACGGCGCGGGTCAGCACCCCGGCCACCACGGACAGGTCGAGCGGCAACTGGTCGAGGACGACGACGTCGGTCGGTCGGAGCTCGTCCGGGTCGGCCGGGAAGATCCGCAGCCATCCCCAGGCCTCGCCCCGATTGAGCGGGATGTAGCTGACCGAGCCGAGGATGTCGTCCAGGGTGAGCACGCCGATGCCCGCCGCGGCCAGGTCGGACGCCACCCGGACCGTGGTCTGCTGGGTGCCGGTGGCGACGAAGGCGATGTCCATCCCGGGCACGTCGATCTGGCCGGCGATCGCCAGGACGGCGTCGGCCAGCACCTCCTCGGCCACCACGTCCTGCGGATAGAACTGGATGCCGAGCACCGGCGGCCGGCCCGACAGCGTGTAGCTGTGCACGACGCCGGCGACGTAGCGCTTGGGGCCTGGCGTGAAGTAGGTGAGCCGGTTGAACTCGTCGAGGTCCTCGGGAATCCCGAAGACCTCCCGGCCGAAGAAGTAGTGGTACTTCGCCGCGTCCGGAGTCTGCCCATTGCGGATCAGGTTGCTGTTCACGAAGGCCACCCGCGGCGCCGCCGGGTCACGTTGATCGACGAGCACCTTGGTCAGCCGGCCGTTCGCGATCAGGTCGGCCGCCGGCTGCGAGATGGCCTCGAAGAGTTCTGCCGA
>CALMIQ010000171.1 GCA_937863965.1 uncultured Micropruina sp. | reverse complement strand
CTAGTGGGCATCTCCGTTAGTTCGTCGGGGGTTCAGGTCCAGGCGGTGGGGTCGTTGAGGTAGAGGCCGCAGGCGGTGTCGAGGGCGTCTTCGACGGTGCCGGACGGGGTGCCGGTGGGCAGGTAGGAGTCCTGGTAGTCGTCGTGGCTGGCTCGGTAGATCGCGAATCCCCACGTGTTGGCGTAGCCGACGTAGCGGACCCGGCACAGCCGTAGGGTGTCGCCGTCGGGCATGACAGCGTCGATGTAACCGAAGCCTCCCTTGAATCGGACATGGACCCGGTCGATCTGCGGCCAGCGTTCCCGTGCGCGGGTCGCGAGCCGGACGGTCACCGAGTTCTTCGTCGAGTCGGGAATAGCAGGCATACCCTTATCGTGCCCGACCTGGCCTCTTGGACCGCCCGCGTGGCGCCACCCGATGGCGACCGCAGTCCGCTGGAATCGGTCATGGTCACTTCTTCCCCGTTCGTGATCGCCTTGACTGATGCCGATCACCACGAACTCACCCGCCGCGCCCACGCCACCAAGATCGCCTATCGTGATGTGCTTCGGGCCAAGATCATCCTGGCCTGCGCTGATGGGACCTCCCACACCCAGGTCGCCGCTGACCTGGGCGTGTGTGCCGACACCGTCGGCAAATGGCGCAAACGGTTCGCTGTTTCCGGGCTGTCAGGGTTGGAGGACCTGCCCCGGTCCGGTCGGCCACCGCAGTTCACGCCAGTACAGCGGGCCTCGGTCAAGGCGTTGGCCTGCACCCCACCGACGGATTCACAGTTGCCGATCGCCCGCTGGTCGACCAGCGAACTGGCTAGCCAAGCCGTCTGTCAGGGCGTGGTCGCTTCGATCAGCCCAGCCACTATCGGCCGCTGGCTCGCTGCTGACGCGATCAAGCCCTGGCAGCACCGGTCCTGGATCTTTCCCCGCGATCCCAACTTCGGAACCAAGGCCGGCCGCGTGCTCGACCTTTACGACCGCTGCTGGAACGGCGTCCCGCTCAGCGAGGACGACTACGTGATCAGCGCCGATGAGAAGTCCCAACTCCAAGCCCTGCAACGACGCCACCCGGACCTGTGGGTGGCGCCGGGCCGGACCCGCAGGGTTGAGTTCGAGTACCGCCGCGGCGGCACCCTGGCCTACCTGGCCGGGCTCGATGTCCACCACGCCCGCGTGATCGGCACGATCGCTGACACCACCGGCATCGTCCCGTTCGCCGAGCTCGTCGCCAAGGTGATGACCACCGAGCCCTACGCCTCGGCCCGGCGGGTGTTCTGGATCGTCGACAACGGCTCTTCCCACGCTGGACAAGCCTCGATCGACCGAATGACGACCGCATGGCCGACCGCTGAACTGGTCCACCTCCCGATCCACGCGTCCTGGCTCAACCAGATCGAGATCTACTTCTCGATCCTGCAACGCAAAGCCATCACCAACGGCGACTTCGCCAGCCTCGATGACCTCGCCACTCGCATCCTGGCCTTCCAGGACCGCTACAACGCCACCGCGAAACCGTTCGACTGGCGCTACACCCGCACCGACCTCAACGACTACCTCACCCGGCTCCGCCGCCACGACCACCAAGTGACACAGGCCGCATGAACCCCCGACGAACTACCGGAGATGACCACTAGTGGAGCGTGGCGTCATCGGTCTCGTCGTCCAGTACCGATGCCTTCCGGACGGTCATGAAGGCATGCATCGTCTCCCACTGCTCTGCAGTGATCCCGGTCGCGCCCGCCGTGCCGGCACGCCAGACCAGGGCGCGGACGATGACATTCAAGGCCGTCCGTCGCCGAGCGCCATCCAAGCGCTCGACCACTCCGTCCTCCAGGGCCTGGGCCTCCCGGTCCGGCACCTCCTTCTGCTCCTGCTGCGCTTCCTCCGGGGCGATGCGATCACCGATCGGTCTGGCCGCGTCCGTAGCGGCATTGATGGCGACGGCCACCACGTAGTCCCGGCGCGTCCATCGTCTCAAGAAATCGGTGTGGGCGGCAGGCTCGTCTGAGAGGCGGTCCAGGTGGTCAAGTGCCTTTCGGTATGCCTCCAGGACCCAGTGATCCGCCTCGAAGCCGGGGGGGATCCGACCTCCGTACCGGTGCGCCATCGCCTTGCGCACCATCGCTACAAGCCTGTCGAAGTTGGCTGTGACATCGTTCTCGATGTCCTTACGGGTCTGGACCTGCAGCGACGTCCGGCAGTCTGCCACTGCTGCACCTCCTCTCGTCAGGGCATAGTTTGGCCCAATCCGCCCGCGGGTGGCCGCTGTTCCAGCCGGACGGCGAGGTTCATGACCCGGTTACGACAGACCTCCAGCGAGCTTGGTTCAACGGTTCGTCACTCGGTGTGGGAGCCGGTCCGGACGCGAGATCCCGGATCAAGTCCGGGATGACGGGGCTGGTCGGGATGACGGTGGCCGGGCGCGGGATGACGGTGGCCGGGTGCGGGATGACGGTGGGCGGCTCGGGACCCGGGTGGCCGGGGGGTCTCGACAAGCTCGACCCAACGACAGGGGCCAACCAACGACCCCATCTATTCCCCGCGGCGGGGGAGCCCGCGCTCCAGGTACTGGGTGCCGCCGCCGAGGCGACAGGCGATGGCGGCGAGCAGGCGTCCGCGGGCGAAGGGGGCCATCTTGTCGGCCGCCTTGTCGGGGGCCAGCCAGTGGATGGCGCGGATCTCGCGGGCGTCCGGGACCATCGCGTCCATGGTCTCCTCGGTGAGGACGCCGCCGTCGAAGATGATCTCGACGGCGTCCTCCCAGCCCAGGTAGGGCGCCAGCCAGTCGACCACCAGGACACGGCCGACGGCGACCTCCACCGACAGTTCCTCGTCGATCTCGCGCACCGCGCCGTCCCACGGCGACTCGCCCACGTTGACGATGCCGCCCGGCAGCTCCCAGTCGGCCTTGAAGGTGGTCTCCAGCAGGCAGACCCGGTCCCAGGGGTCGGTGAACAGGGCGTGCGCGATCAGCCGCTTCCGCGGCAGCACCGAGTTCATCACCCCGGTGAAGCCGCCCGGGCCGTAGACCAGGTCGCTGGCCAGCCGGGCGTACATCGCCACGTCGCCGATGCTGCCGTCGGGCAGCGTCACCGCCTCCCGCCGGACGCCCTCGAGACGGAAGCCGGCGCGCTGCAGCGCGCGCCGGCCGACGACGTCCGCGGCCGGCAGCGACACCTCGATGCGCCGCAGGCCACGGACGATCAGCCCGTCATCGGCGGCCAGGCTGACCGCCCGGTCGACGCCGTCCTGGGAGGCGCGCCCCGACCACTCCAGGACGCCGACATCGCCGTTCGTGTGGAGCTGGACCTGGAACTCTTCGGGCGTCGCGCTCAATCCTCGTACCGGAAGAAGACCGCGCCCAGCGGGGGCACGGTGATGGTGGCCGCCGCGTCCCAGCCGTTGAACTGCTCCTCGTACGCCTCGACCTGACCCAGGTTGCCGTGCGAGTCGGAGCCGTCGTAGATGCCGGCGTCGGAGTTCAGGATCTCCTTCCAGACCCCCGCCTTCGGCAGCCCGATCTTGTAGTTGTGCCACGGCTCGGAGGAGAAGTTGACCACGACCGCGATCTGCTCGCCCTCGCCGTCGGAGCGCACCCAGCTGAACGTGTTGCCGCCGGCGTCGTCGGCGTTGATCCAGCGGAAGCCCGCCGGGTCGCTGTCCAGTTTCCACAGCGCCGGATTGGCGACGTACAGCTCGTTCAGGTCCTTGACCAGGCGCTGCAGGCCGTGGTGGCCCCACAGGTCGGAGACCCACCACTCCAGCGAGGTGGCCTCGTTGAACTCGGTGCGCTGGCCGAACTCGCAGCCCATGAACAGCAGCTGCTTGCCGGGGAAGGCCCACATGAACGAGTAGAACGCCCGCAGCGTCGCGAACTGGCGCCAGGAGTCCTGCGGGATCTTGTTGATCATCGACCCCTTGCCGTGCACCACCTCGTCATGGCTGATCGGCAGCACGAAGTTCTCGGAGTACTGGTAGACCATCGCGAAGGTCATCTCGTGGTGGTGGTACTGGCGGTACACCGGCTCCAGCGCCAGGTAGCGCAGCGAGTCGTTCATCCAGCCCATGTTCCACTTGAAGCCGAAGCCGAGGCCGCCCTGGTCGACCGGCTTGGTGACCCCGCCGAACGAGGTGGACTCCTCGGCGATCATGCACACGCCGGGCACCCGCTCGTAGAGGTGCTTGTTGACGTAGCGCAGGAAGTCGATCGCCTCCAGGTTCTCGTTGCCGCCGAACTGGTTCGGCACCCACTCGCCGTCCTTGCGCGAGTAGTCCAGGTAGAGCATGGACGCCACCGCGTCGACGCGCAGCGCGTCGATGTGCATCTCGGTCACCCAGTACAGGGCGTTGGAGACCAGGAAGCTCTTCACCTCGTTGCGGCCGTAGTTGAAGATGTAGGTGCCCCAGTCCATGTGCTCGCCCTGGCGGGGATCGGCGTGCTCGTACAGCGCGGTGCCGTCGAAGCGGCCCAGCGCCCACTCGTCCTTGGGGAAGTGGCCGGGCACCCAGTCCAGGATCACGCCGACGCCGGCCTGGTGCAGCCGGTCGACCAGGTAGCGGAACTCGTCGGGCTTGCCGAGCCGGGACTGCGGGGCGAAGTAGTTGGTCACCTGGTAGCCCCAGGACGGCTCGAACGGGTGCTCGGTGACCGGCAGGAACTCGACGTGGGTGAAGCCCTGCCAGGTGACGTATTCGACCAGTTCCTCGGCCAGGTCGAGGTAGGTCTTGCCCTTGCGCCAGGATCCCAGGTGCACCTCGTAGACCGACATTGGCGACTCGTGCGGCTGGGTCTTCGCCCGCTGCTCCATCCAGTCGCCGTCGGCCCAGGCGTACTGGCTGGTGTAGACGATGGAGGAGTTGGCCGGGGCCTGCTCGGCGAAGAACGCCATCGGGTCGACCTTCTCGCGCCAGACGCCGTCGGCGCCGAGGATGTTGTACTTGTACAGCGCGCCGTCGCCGACGCCCTCGACGAAGATGGCCCACACCCCCGAGCCGGGGATCAGGTGCATGGCGTCGCCGGTCCACCAGTTGAAGTCGGCGTTCAGCCGGACGGCCTGCGCGTTCGGCGCCCACACCGCGAACCGGGTGCCCGTGATCTCACCCCGCTCGTCGTCGTGGAGCGTCACCTGGTGAGCACCGAGCCGCTTCCAGACTTCGGTGTCGCCGCCGCTGTGGAATCCCTCGAGATCCCAGCCGGCCAAGCCACCGCTTGCATCGTGTGCCATCAGTTCTCCTCCTGGTTGTGCGTTGGGGACAGCGCCGTCCGTCCTGCCACATCATGGACCGCACCGAGCGGGATGTGAACCCAATTGGGCCTATTGCGTGTTTCGTAAACCACCTCGTAAATCGCCTTGTCAAGCTCGTAGACATCGAGCATCGAGGCGTCCGGCACGGTGCCCTCGCAATATCCGTCGAGGAAGGCCTCGCGTGCCGACCGGCACCAGGCACGGGCCTGGTCCGAGGTGGGATCTGGGTGCGCACCCCGCACGTAGTCGAAGGAGCGCAGCATGCCGGCGACATCGCGCCAGACACTGTCGGGTTGCCGCCGCTCGGCCAGCGATTTGAGCGGCTCGCCCTCGAAGTCGATGATCGTCCAGCCGTCCGCCGAACGCAGCGTCTGGCCGAGATGGAAGTCGCCGTGCACCCGCTGGGTGACCAGGTCGGTGCCGGCCAGGGCGCGCAGCGCCAGCGCCACCGAGGAACGGACGCCGGCCAGTTCGCCGACCTGGGCGACCGCGTCGTCCAGCCGCCGCGCCATCACCGCGGCGACGTCGGCGCCGGGGGCCGTCCAGGTGCCGAAGGCGTCCGCGAGCCGCTCATGCACCCGGCGCAACGCACGCCCCAGCTGGGCGGCCTCGGGCGCGATGTCGCGGTCCTCGGCGCACGCCTCGCACGCCCACTCCCAGCCGTCCCGGACGCCCTGGACGCGCTCGACGAACATGCCCAGGTCGGCGCGCCCGCCACCGGGCAGGTCGCCGACCAGGACGCCGTAGAGCGCCGGGGTGATCCCCGAACCGTTCAGCGCGCCCAGCACCTCGACGTCCAGGTTGCGGCCGGGCTCCAGCTTGCGGAACACCTTGAACAGCCGGTCATCGGCCAGGCAGATGGTGGTGTTGCTCTGCTCGCCGGCCCAGACCCGGGTCGGGGCGTCGGGATCGATCGCGGACGCGTCGAGCCACTCCATCGCCGGATGGCCGGACGCGGTCAGCGCGGCCAGCAGCGCCCGCATGCAGGCGGCGTCCGCCGGCGCCTCGACCACCTGCAGCGTGCCGTGGACGGGATCGTCGACGCTGTGCACCACCGCGGCCTGCGGATCGGCGGTGTGGCCGACCAGCAGCAGGTAGTGCTCCGGCGGCCGCTCGGCGTAGCCGATGGTCGCGATCTCGGGGCGGACCGCCGGAAGCGCGCCCGGCGGGGTCAGCCAGGGCAGCGGCACCAGATCCGTCAGCGTCGCCGACAGACCCTTGCCGCCGAACCAGCGGGCACCCGAAATGACCCCCCACCACGCTGCGAGCGGCTCGTCTCTCACCTGGTCATCCTGTCAGGAAAGTGCCTCGGACAACAGCTTTCACGAATCAGAACGCGTTCTGGACGTGGAGCACGTGCGCCGGGGTGCCCGGGCTGAGCCGCACGTAGTTGCGCGTCCCCCAGGTGAACGTCGCACCGGTCAGCTCGTCGCGAAGATCGACCGACTCGCTGCCCGGCAGTCCCAGCGCGGCCAGATCGAGGAACACGTCGGACTCGACGGTGTTGTCGGGGTCGAGGCTGCAGATCACGATCACCACGTCGTCGCCGTCGCGCTTGGAGTAGGCCATCACGGCGTCGTGGCTGGCGTGGTGGAAGTGCAGCTGGCGCAGCTGCTGCAGCGCCGGGTGCGCCCGCCGGATCGAGTTCAGCGTGCCCATCAGCAGGTTCAGGTTCGGCTGGGCGTCGAAGTCACGGGGCCGGTACTCGTACTTCTCCGAGTTCAGGTACTCCTCGCGTCCCGGTGCGACCGCCTCGTGCTCGAACAGCTCGAAGCCCGAGTACACCCCCCAGGTCGGCGACAGCGTGGCCGCCAGGATGGCCCGGATCGCGAAGATCGCCGGGTTGCCCGACTGCAGGTGGAACGGGTTGATGTCGGGGGTGTTGACGAAGAAGTTCGGCCGGTAGAACGGCGCCATCTCGCCGGACAGCTCGGTCAGGTACTCCTCGAGCTCGTACTTCGTCGTCCGCCAGGTGAAGTAGGTGTACGACTGGTGGTAGCCGACCTTGCCCAGGGCGTGCATCATCTCGGGCTTGGTGAACGCCTCGGCCAGGAAGATCACGTCGGGGTCGGTCTCGCGCAGGCGATCCAGGATCCAGCCCCAGAACTCGACCGGCTTGGTGTGCGGGTTGTCGATCCGGAAGATCCGGACGCCGTGGCTCATCCACACCTTGAACAGCCGCAGCACCTCGTTGTAGATGCCGATCGGGTCGTTGTCGAAGTTGATCGGGTAGATGTCCTGGTACTTCTTCGGCGGGTTCTCCGCGTAGGCGATGGTGCCGTCGAGCCGGGTGGTGAACCACTCGGGGTGTTCGGTCACCCACGGGTGGTCGGGGCTGGCCTGCAGCGCGAAGTCCAGCGCCACCTCGACCCCGAGTTCCTTGGCCTTCGCGACGAACCGATCGAAGGAGTCCCAGTCGCCCAGCTCGGGGTGGATCGCGTCGTGCCCGCCGGCCGCGCTGCCGATCGCCCACGGCGAGCCGGGATCCTTCTCGGTGGCGTTGAGGGTGTTGTTCTTGCCCTTCTTGAACGCGCTGCCGATCGGGTGGATTGGCGGCAGGTAGATCACGTCGAAGCCCATCGCGACCGCGGCCTCCAGCCGTTCGTGCGACGAGTCGAAGGTGCCCGAGGTCCAGGTGTCGGTGGCGGCGTCGTAGCTGGCGCCCTGGGAACGCGGGAAGAACTCGTACCAGGACGAGAACAGCGCCCGCTTCCGGTCGACCCACAGCGGGAAGTCGGCGGTGGGGGAGATCAGTTCGCGCGGGCCGTAGGTCTTCATCGCCGCCGCGAGGCCGGCGCCGTTGGCGACCTCGAGCAGATCGGACGCCTTGCGCTGCGGAATCAGCAGCTGCGCGGTGGCCCGCAGGATGGACGCCTCGACCGGGTCGCCGGCCTCGTCGGCCAGGACGGCAGTGCGCTCCAGCAGGTCGCGGCCCTCCAGGCAGACCAGTTCGAGGTCGATGCCGGCCTCCAGCTTGGCCTCGGCGTTGTGGTGCCAGGTGCCCCAGGGATCCGACCAGCCCTCGACGCGGAAGGTCCAGGCGCCTTCGGCGTCCGGACGCACCCAGGCCTCCCAGCCGTCCAGGCCGCGCGGTTCGGTCGGGGTCATGTCGACCCGGGTCTCCACGCCGTCCGGGCTGGTCAGGATGACGGAGGCGTTCACGGCGTCATGGCCCTCGCGGAACACCTTCGCGCGGATCGGGATCAGCTCGCCGACGGCGGCCTTGGCGGGGTAGGCCCCGCCCTCGATCACCGGCCATACCTTGGCCACGGGAATCCGCCCGAAACCGAAGGGTCCGGTCATGACGGGGGACAGGTCAACCTCGAGGGGGGCGTCATCGCCCACGTTCGTCAGTTCGCTCACGCGGGCCAACCTACCGGCTGACGCCCCGCTCGTGGAGCACCCCGGACCGGAAAAATTCACGCACTGGACGGGGTGGACCCGCGACGGCGAAGGGTTCGCGTCGTCCCGGCGAACCGGCCCGGTCGTCCCGGCGAACGCCCGGGTCTCCCGGCCGGAAAGGCCGGGCTCGGGGCGGTCAGGACTCCTCGGCGCCGGTCCCATCGCTGCCGGGCGCCGCAACCGGCGACTCCGGGGCGTCGCCCTCGTCCGCCGGTTCGGGTGCCTCGGGTGCCTCGGGCGCTTCCGGTGCCTCGGGCGGCTCCGGGGCGTCCGGGCTGACCGGCGAGGCTGCCACCGCCTGCGGATGGTTGAGCACCTGCCCGTGCAGCAGCACCACCGTCCGGCCGGGCACGCAGATGGTCGCCCCGACGCCCAGCGGCCGGTGCGGCAGCTCGGTGTCCAGGCCGGTGTGGGCGGCGATCGTCCAGCCGACCGACCAGGGCTGGCCGGGCAGGGTGACCTCGATCGGGCGGTCGCCGGCGTGCACGAAGATCAGGAACGCCTCGTCGACGTCGCAGACGTACTGGCCGAGGGTGCGGCGGCCGTGGTCGTGCCACTCGTCGATGGTCATCTCGGTGCCGTGCTCGGAGAACCAGGCCACCTCGGAGCGGCCCAGGCCGAGACCGTCCTCGTCGTGCACCTCGCGGTGCGCGCGGAAGCTCGGGTTGCGCAGCACCGGATGCTCGGCCCGCAGCCGCAGCAGCTTCCGGGTGAGGTCGGTCTGGTCCTTCCAGGTCTCGGCGGTGTGCCAGTCGACCCAGGAGACCGGGGAGTCCTGGCAGTAGGCGTTGTTGTTGCCCTGCTGGGTGCGCCCCATCTCGTCGCCGGCGGTGATCATCGGCACCCCGGCGGACAGCAGCAGCATCGCCATCATGTTCCGGGCGGTGCGCTGCCGCGCGGCAGCGATCGCGGCGTCCTCGGTCTCACCCTCGTAGCCGTGGTTCCAGGAGCGGTTGTCGTCGGTGCCGTCCCGGTTGCGTTCGGCGTTGGCCTCGTTGTGCTTGAGGTCGTAGGTGACCACGTCGCGCAGGGTGAAGCCGTCGTGCGCGGTGACGAAGTTGATCGAGCTGGTCGCCGGCCGGCCGCCGTGGTCGAAGGTGTCGGACGAGCCGGACAGCCGCGTGGCCAGCTCCTGGACGCCGTGGGTGGCGCCCCGCCAGAAGTCCCGGGTGAAGCCGCGGAAGTGGTCGTTCCACTCCGACCAGCCCCGGCCCCAGCGCCCGACCTGGTAGCCGTAGGGGCCCAGATCCCAGGGCTCGGCGATCATCGCCTTGCCGGCCAGCACCTCGTCGGCGGCGATCAGCTGCTTGAACGGGTGGTCCTGGCGGACGTGGTGGTGGGCGTCCCGGATCAGGGTGGTGCACAGGTCGAAGCGGAAGCCGTCCACGCCCATCTCGGTGGCCCAGTAGCGCAGCGAGTCCATCACCAGCTGGAGCACCCGCGGGTTGGAGGTGTCGACGGCGTTGCCGCAGCCGGTGACGTCGTAGTCGTTGCGGTTGTCGCTGGTGAGCCGGTAGTAGCCGCCGTGGTCGATGCCGCGGAAGGACAGGGTGGGGCCGTCGTGGCCGCCCTCGCCGGTGTGGTTGTAGACCACGTCGAGGATCACCGCGATGCCGGCCTCGTGCAGCTTGCTCACCATGTGCTTGAACTCGGCGACCTGGCCGCCCAGGGTGCCGGCGTTCGCGCTGGCGTACGGCGCGTGCGGGGCGAAGAAGCCGAGCGTGTTGTAGCCCCAGTAGTTGAGCAGGCCGCGTCCGACGATGAACGGTTCGGAGACGAAGTGCTGCAGCGGCAGGAACTCCACCGCGTTGATGCCGGTCTCGACCAGATGCCGGATCACCGCGTCGTCGGCGAAGCCGGCGTAGGTGCCGCGGAGCCCCTCGGGCACCTCGGGATGACGCTGGGTGTAGCCCTTGAGGTGCGTCTCGTAGATGACCATCTTCTCCAGCGGCAGCGGCTCGGCCAACGGGGTCGGCGGCGGACTGGGCGCCACCACCACGCTGAGCGGAACGGCGCCGAAGGAGTCGGTGGTGTCGCTCTCGAAGTTGGATTCGGTGGTGTGGTCGCTGATCGGGCCGCGGTAGTCGACGTAGCCGGTGATGGCCCGGGCGTAGGGATCGAGCAGCAGCTTCGCCGGGTTGAACCGCTGGCCCTCCTCGGGCCTCCATTCGCCGTGCACCCGGTAGCCGTAGCGCTGTCCGGCGCCGACCTCGGGGACGAAGACGGTCCAGATGCCCTCGTCGGCGTTGAGTTCCAGGTCGACATTGGTCTGGTTCTCGTCGGCATCGACCAGGGCCAACTCGACGCGCTCGGCGCGCGGGGCCCACAGGGCGAACTCCGTGCCGCCGTCGCGGGGGTGCGCCCCGAGGGGCACGGTGGTGGCCGGTGCGCT
>CALMIQ010000170.1 GCA_937863965.1 uncultured Micropruina sp. | reverse complement strand
CGTCCCCGCACCAGTCAGGAACCGTCCCCGAACGAGTCGGGGACGGGCACGCTCCGCCGGCCATGCTCACCGCCCTGATCGGCCGGCGGCAGCGGGTGGGCGACGGCATGCCGCGGCTCGTAGAGCAGCAGGTCGTCGGCGCCGGGCACCCGCAGCCGCACGCCGCGTCCGAAGCCCAGCTCCGCCGGCTCCCCGGTGAACTCGGCACCGCGCCCGCGGAGCTCGACGATGGTGGCGTCCAGGTCGTCGCACATCAGCGACACGTCGTGCTGCCGCGGCGCCGTCCACTCGCGCCCCCGGTGCACGCCGCTGGTGGGATGGACGCCGACCTCGCTGGGCCCACTGCGGAAGATCAGCCACTCGGACGGGTCGGTGCCGCCGGTGCCCGCGCCACCCACGCCGGCGTCCCCGGCCTCGCCCTCGGACACGAAGGGCCAGCGCAGCACGTCGGCGAAGAACGCCCGGGTCGCGGCCGGGTCATCGGAGTAGATCATCGCGTGGATCGCGGTCAGCATGACCGCCAGGCTAATCCTCGGCGTCGGCGGGCGCCTCGATGTCGGGAGCCACCGCCGAGCCGTTCCCATCCGGGCATTTCGCCGGACCAGCACCGGCGGACGGCGTTCCGGCCCGGTGATCGCAGCCGGGAGATCGGCCGGTCCGCCCGCCACGAATTGGGCGCGATCGACATTCCCGGATTCCCGGGTTCGCCGCTAACTTGAGAGTGACTAAGTTAGTCATATTAGGTTTGCTAGGCCCTCGAATTCTCCGCCCCGGCGCCCGATGGAGCACCCGGCCGACGCCCGCCAGCGCGTCCGAGGATACGATGAAGGGCGGACGTCCCATGACGTCCGCCCTTCATTCTTGGGGCACTGTGCTCCGCTGGCGTGGGGGGCACGCCGGTCGCAACCGCTTCGCCGCGCTGCGAATTCGGGGGATTCCGCAGCGCCTCGGTTGGCAGCCTCCTCGGTTCGGGGGATCCGGGAATCGCTGCCGTGCACTACTTCACCAAATTCCTGGACAGTCGTCAAGTTTTCGTTGGACGACTGTCTCAATTTCCAGCCGGCGAGAACTGAGTAGCGATAAACTCCGACCGCGACCGGGAAAGGGGGGGACATGACGACCACGACACAGCGGGCCGAGCGAGCCCGCGTCGACAAATTCTCGCTGCGCCGCACGATGCTCGCCCAATCCGCACTGACCACCCTTGCCGAGCGCGGTTTCGCCGGCACCGGCATGCGTGAGATCGCGCAGCACTCCACGCTCTCCCACGGCTCCCTGCACTACTACTTCGCCGACAAGGACGACCTCATCGCCGAGGCGGTGTGGGGCTTCAAGTCCGCCTGCGCGCGGCGCTACGACGAGGTGGTCGCGACGGCGGCCAGCGGGGCCGAGTTGCAGGCCAGGGTGGCCGTCATCATGTCGACCACCCTGCGCAACGAAGCGGCTCTGCATCGGCTCTGGTACGACCTGCGCAATCAGGCGTTGTTCGAGCGGGGGTTCAGCGACACGATCGTCCGGATCGACGAGCTGCTGCAGGGCATGGTGTGGTCGATCGTGCGGCGCCACGGCGAACTCGAGGGCCGCCCGCCCCGTTTCGACGCCGGCGTCGCCTACGCGCTGATCGACGGTCTCTTCCAGAACGAGCTGATCCGCTTCCTTCGGGGCGATCTCGACGCCCCCGAGCGGCTGCGGCGCGAGTGCGCCGCGCTGCTGTCGTTCTCCTGCTGAGCGCGGTCAGGCCAGCCTGGGCTGGTCGCCGGACTCGTGGTCGAGCAGCCAGCGCTTGCGCTCGACCCCGCCCGCGTAGCCGGTGAGCGTGCCGGAGGCGCCGATCACCCGGTGGCACGGCACCACGACGGCGATCGGGTTGCGGCCGTTGGCCAGGCCCACCGCCCGCGATGCCGTCGGCTGCCCGATGTGCGCGGCCAGTTCCCCATAGCTCCAGGTGACGCCGTAGGGGATCTCGCACAACGCGGTCCACACCCGATGCTGGAACGGGGTGCCGGACGCCGCCAGCGTCAGCTGGAAGTCGGTGCGTTCACCGGCGAAGTATTCCCGCAGCTGCGCTGCGGCCGCCTCGGACGCCGCCGAGGGGCCGGCAGGGACGTCCGGCTCGCCGAACTGGACGGCGGTGACGGCGCCGTCGTCGTCCACGGCGACCCAGACCGGGCCGACCGGGGAGTCGAGCGTGGAGATGTTCATGATTCCTCCGGGATTCGGTTGATCGGGTGGTCCAGGGCGGCCCACAGGTATTGGGTGGCGTAACTGCGCCACGGACGCCAGCGCTCGGCGGCGACGTCCGGCCGGCCGATGCCGAGGTGCCGGGCGGCGCGGACGATGCCCAGGTCGCCGGCCGGGAAGGCGTCCGGGTCGCCGAGGGCGCGCATCGCGATCAGTTCGACCGTCCAGGCGCCGATGCCGCGCAGCGCGGCCAGCGTGCGCCGGGCGTCCGCCCGGTCGGCGCCCGAACCCAGATCGAGCCGGCCCTCGGCGAGCTCCCGGGCCAGCCGGACCAGGGTCTCGGCGCGGCTGAGCGGCCCGGGGATCTGGTCGGGGGCGAGAGCGGCGACGGCGTCCGGGGTCGGGAACAGGTGGGTGAGCCCGCCGGCCGGGTCAGTGACCGGCGCGCCGATCCGTTCGACCAGGCGTCCGGTCTGGGTGCGCGCCGCCGCGGTGGACACCTGCTGCCCGAGCACCATCCGCAGGGCGAGCTCGGCGCCGTCTGTGCTGCGCGGGACGCGGCGTCCGGGCGCCCGGGCCAGCAGCGGCGCGAGCGCTGGGTCGGCGCCGAGGACGTCCATCACGGCGACCGGGTCGGCGTCCAGGTCGAGCAGCCGGCGGCAGCGTCCGATCGCCGGGGTCAGGTCGCGCGGATCGGTCAGCCGGATCGTCGCCGCCACGTGATCGGCGCGGGGGGCAAGCGCCACGATGCCCGGCCCGTGTGGCAGCGCCAGGGTGCGGCGGTAGGCGCCGTCGCGCCACTCCTCGACGCCCGGCACTGCGGTGGCGATCAGATGGCCGAACACGTTGCTCGGCTCGAACGGCTGCCGGAACGGGAGTCGCAGCTCGACCGCGCCCAACTGCTGGCTGGTGTGCGGATTGCGCCGCAGCCGGGTCCGGAGCTCGCCGGGGGTCAGGTCGTAGGTCGCCCGGATGGCGTCGTTGAACGACCGCACCGACCCGAAGCCTGCGGCGAAGGCGACCTCGCCCAACCGCATGTCGGTGGTCTCCAGCAGCACCCGCGCGGCGTGCGCCCGCTGCGCACGAGCCAGCGCCAACGGGGACGCGCCCAACTCGCCGGTCAGCGTCCGCTGCAGCTGGCGCACCGAGTAGCCGAGCCGGTCGGCGACCCCGGTGACACCCTCGCGGTCGACCAGGCCGTCGCCGATCAGCCGCATGGCCCGGGCCACCGTGTCGGCCCGGACGTCCCACTCGGCCGAACCGGGGACGGTGTCGGGACGGCACCGCCGGCAGGCCCGGAAGCCCGCGTCCTGGGCGGCGGCCGCGGTCGGGTAGAAGGTGGTGTTCTCGGGTCGGGGCGTGATCGCCGGGCAGCTCGGCCGGCAGTAGATGCGGGTGGTCCGGACGGCGGTGAAGAACGCGCCGTCGAACCGGGCGTCGCGGCTGGCGACGGCCCGCAAGCACACCTCGCGGCTGGGAATCATGGATCCATCATGGTCACCGGCACCGACAGAACCTAGCAAGAATGCGACATCGAGTTGGAGTGCCGGGCATCGGAACGCGCGTTTGGGTCGCCTACCGAAGAGCCCGGGACCTGCGCTACCCGCGGCAGGCGGCCCTGGGGCCGGACGTCGCGAGCGCCTCGGCGGTGGCCAGGAAGCCCGCGCCCTGGTCGGGATGCCCGAACCAGTGCAGGTACAGGCCGGTGGTGACCCGCTCGACGAACCCCCAGCGCCAGACCCGCTCGGCGGACACCTCGCCCTGCTCGGCCAGCAGTGCACAGCCGGAGCGGAGCAGCTCGACGCCCGCGCCCGGCCGCCCATCCTCGGCCCGGGTGAACTCCAGGCAGGCGTCGCGCAACACGACGCCGAGATCGTAGGCGCGCTCGCCGATGAAGCCGTCCGGGTCGATCAACGCCCATTCCTCACCGCGCCGCAGCACGTTGCCGGCGTGCGGATCGCCGTGGCAGACCACCTCGGGCCGCTCGTCCGCCGCCAAGGACTGGGCGTACTCGGCGGCCAGCCGCAGTGCGGCGGGGGCCGCGACACCGTAGCGCGGGCCGAGGCGATCCACGATGCGGCGCAGGCCGATCGCCTTCGACTCGAACGGACGCCCCACCTCCGGCGGCATCTCCCAGGCCCGGCGCAGCAGCGGCACGATCACCCGCGCCTGGCCGTCCAGGTCGTCCCGGACGTCCCACAGCGACTCCCCCAGCCGCTCGGTGAGCAGGGCGCCGCGCGCGGCGTCCCAGGCGAGCACCCGCACGTAGCCGTGGCCGCGTGCGGCGCCCAGCACCGCGGCGGCGACGTCCTGGGCACCGGGAGCCTGCAGCTTCAACACCGCCGGCTCTCCGGCGGCGCGCACCTGCAGCGGGGGCGGGTTAACGCCGCCGGGCAGCCAACCCACCGGTTCGAGGTCCCAGTCGGCGCAGATCGCGGGCAGCGTCCGGGCGTAGTGCTCGACGTCTCCGGTGAGGTCGCGCGCCGAGCGGGAGCCGCGGCGGCGGGCCTCGGCTATGGCGGCCTCGATCACGGCGGCGGGCATTGCCGCAGCGTAGTCCAGCGGTAGCGTCGGTTCATGACCGTGCGCATCGATCCCGCGACCGCCGCCCGGTTCGACGACGCGGCGACGATCCTGGCACCCAAGCGGGCCGGCGCGCAGGGCTGCTGGTGCCTCAGCTACCGGTTGCCGCCGGCGCAGAACGACGCCCTCCGGGCGCCGCACCGGGGCGAGGAACTCCGCCGGCTGTGCGGTCGGCCGACCCATGCGCCCGGGGTGCTCGCCTACGACGGCGACGAGGTGGTCGGCTGGGCGGCGATCGCGCCGCGCAGCGAACTGGGCGGACTCGGCGCGAGGCACTTCCCCCACGACCCGGACGACCCGTGGGCGCTCACCTGCTTCCGGGTCCGCGCCGGGCGCGGGCGCCGCGGAGTCGCCCGCGCCCTGCTGGCCGGCGCGGTGGCCTACGCCGCCGACCGTGGCGCCCCGGCGGTGGTCGCCTACCCGATCGACGCCGGCGGCGCGGCGATCGACCGCACCCAGGCCTCGGCGGGGCTGCTGGACTGGTTCCTCGACGCCGGCTTCACGACCGTCGGCGACACCGGCTACCAGGTCAACGGCCACCCTCGGGTGATCGTGCGCAAGCAGGTCGATGGCACCGGAGGCACGCTCACAGACTGAGTTCACCATCGAGTGAGTACCGATTGGCGCACTCGATGCACCCGGCGACCGTGATGGATCGATTTGGCAACACATCGAGCGCGCCAATCCGTATTCACCCCTTGGCGAAATCCACGCCGGCAGGGATCACAGGCCCCTGACCCGCAGCGTCACCTCGACGGCGGCAGCCGCGGCCAGCCCCTCTGCGGACCGGACGGCGTCCTTGACCGGCAGCAGGTAGCCGCCCTGCTTGGGGTACAGCGACGTCGTCCAGGTGGTCCGCCCGATGGTGACCTCCACCGGGATCATGCCCCAGCCGTAGGTGACGGCCCGGGCCACCACGGCGATCTGGTCGGCCACCCAGTCGGGCAGCGCGATGAAGTGGTACGGCGCGGGCCCACGCCATTCGATCACCGTCCCGGAGAAGTCGAACTCGACCATTCGGGCAGTGTGCCACCAAGGCGCGGCCCGAGTCAGCCGGTGGAGCGGCCCTTGGTCCAGTACCCCATCGCGTGCCCGTCCCGCTTGCCGGCGCCGGTGGCCGCGCGCAGCAGTTCCTTGATCGCGCGGGTCTGGACGGTGTCCACGCAGACCCAGCCGTACCAGCCGTGGACGCCGGCGAGGCCGTCGCGGAGCCGGGCGGCGAGCTCGTCGTGCGGCACCCAGGTCACCTGCAGGCCGGGATGCGGCGCGATCGGCAGGTCCTCGTCGCCGTCGTGCTGGCGGCCCAGCCACAGCCGCACCTCGAGGTCGTCCGGCAGCGTCGGCAGGATGCCGTTCACCGCGGGCAGCGAGGCCGGATCGGCCACCATGACGAAGCCGGGCGGCAGCGGGTCGGGCCGCACGTAGTCGTCGCGGGTGAGCACCGACACCTCCACGACGTCGCCCGGCCGGGCGGTGCGGGCCAGGTCCATGGCGTAGCCGTGCTCGTGCATGGCGAATTCGAGGTCGAAGGTGCCGGCCGCGGCGTCCGGATCGACAAGGGTGAACGCCCGCTGGTAGAGCCGGTCGGGGCCAGGGCACCAGAGCCGGATCCACATGGTCGGATAGGGAGGATGGGCGGCCAGCAACGCGGGCGCGGCGAACGACAACCGCCGGTAGTGCGGGCCGATGTCGCGCGCGCCGGTCACGGTGATCGAGTAGTCGCGGGATCGGAACGCCCGCATGATGACGCCCTGGACGCCCTTGCGCAGCGTGGTGGTCTCGGCCATCGCTCTCCTTGGCTTAGGTTTGCCTAACCTAAGTATGCGCCTTCCGTCAGCCTCGCTTGGCGGGCGCTCAGTGCCGGCCACCCCCGATGGCGAGCACGCCGTCCACCACGTCGCGCACCAGGCGCCGAGCCAGGAGGTCCTGAACCTCCCGCGGCGTGCCGCGCAGCGGCCCCTGGATGGCCAGCGAGGCGAAGCCGTGCACGCTCGACCAGCAGTGGATCGCGGCCGGTTCGACGTCCGCAGGCGCCAGGACGCCGATCGTCGCGAGGTTGCGCAGGGCGTCGGTGAGCAGCTGGAACGGCGTCCGGCCGGTCTCGCCGGCACTTTCGGGGAGCTCGGCATGCTCCATGCCCACCAGGCCGAGCAGTCCGATCCGGAAGGCCTCGGGGTGATCGAGGGAGAAGGCGAGATACCCGGTTCCGACGGCCTCGAGCAGGGCTCGCGCCCGCGCGGCCGGGTCGATCTCGCGCACGGCCTGCTGGTGCGACTCCATCGCGGTCGCGAGTTCCCTCAACGCCAGCAGACCGACGGCGAAGCGCAACTCGTCGATGCCGGCGAAGTGCCGGTACGCGGCCGTCGGACTGACCCCCACCCGACGGGTGGCCGCCCGCAGCGTGACCGACTCCGGTCCGTGCTCGACGGCCAGCTCGTAGCCGGCCCGGATGAGCGCGGCACGCAGATTGCCGTGGTGGTAGCCGGCGGGGGTTGCCTGGTCCACGCGGGCCGCCTACGGTGTCAACCAGCGAATGTTCACAGCGTCAACTTTAGGGGCGAATCATGCTGCGGACGAGGCGTCCCGCGCGAGTGTCGGAGGCTCCTGACAGGCTGCACAGATGACCGGAGGCAGCCACGAACGTGATCTGCTGCTGGGCCGGCTGCGCGCCCAGCGGCAGCACGTCCTCGATCAGCTCGACGGCCTGAACGACGAGCAGGTGCGGACGCCGGTGCTGCCGTCGGGATGGAGCTGTCTCGGCCTGGTGCGGCACCTGACGCTGTCCGATGAGCGCTACTGGTTCGAGGTCGTGATGGACGGCGCACCGCTCGACTTCTGGCCCGAGGGCGAGAACGGCGACTGGCGGGTCGGCGACGACGAGTCCGCCGAACGGGTGCTGGCCGACTATCGCGCCGCCGCGGCATTCTCCGATGCGCTGATCGCGACGACGTCGCTGGCCGCGCCGCCGAAGAGCCCGGAAGACTGGTGGGCCGCGGCCGGGCTGTCCTTCCCCGACCTGCGCAGCGTCATCGTGCACGTGCTGGTCGAGACCGCCACCCATGCCGGCCAGCTGGACGCCGTCCGCGAGCTGATCGACGGCCGGCAGTACATCGTCTTGTGAAACCAACCAACCGATAGGAGCATCCATGTCCATCTCTTTGAACCCGTACCTGAACTTCCCGGGCAACGGCCGCGAGGCGATGACCTACTACCAGGGCGTCTTCGGCGGCGACCTGCAACTGTGGGGGTTCGGCGAGTTCGGCATGGAGGACATGCCCGCCGAGGGCCTGATGCATGGCCAACTCGAGATCTCCACCGGCCTGACCGTCATGGCCTCCGACGCGATGCCGGGGGCGGAGCAGACCTGGGGTGGCACCCGCATCTACTGTTCGTTCTTCGGTGACGACCTGCCCACGATGCAGGGCTGGTTCGATGCGCTGGCCGCCGATGGCAGCGTGGGCCAGCCGCTGGAGAAGCAGGTCTGGGGCGACACCTACGGCCTGGTCAAGGACAAGTACGGCATCGAGTGGATGTTCAACGTGGCCGAGCCCGGCGGCGCCGCCCAGCCGCAGGGCTGACGACGCCGGACGTCGGGCTCAGCCGGTGACGACCACCCGGGCGTCCTCGTCGGTGGCCGGCCAGTCGAAGCCGTCCACGTAGAGCCGCAGCCGCGACTCGGTGAGCCGGACGGCGTTGGCGTGCTCCTCGTCGTTGCGGCGCTTGACGCGGTCCCACAGCACGTCGAACGGGGCGGTGACGACCACCAGCTCGCAGGCGACGCCGGCGGCACCGCACAGGCGCCGCCACTCGTCGCGCACCGACCGCTCGGCCAGTGACAGGTCGACGACGACGTCCGAGCCGGCCGCGACCGCGCGGGTGAGTTCGTCCTGCAGGCCGACATAGAGCTCGTCGAGCCGCTCCTGGGGCGGTTCGTCCTGCCGCCAGCCGTCGTCCCAGACGGCCTCGTCCATCGACAGCCGGACGGCGCCGCGCCGCTCCAGCTTGCGGGCGTAGGTGGTCTTGCCCGCTCCCGCGGGTCCGCACAGCAGGGTGACCTTGGGCATGCCCGCCATCCTAGGAGGCACCGCACCAGACCCGGCGTGCACCCGTCGGCCGACCAACCGTTCCCCCGGTCGCGGTCCATGCGCTCCCCTGACCATCGAGGGCTCCCGGACATCCCGGGAGCCCTCGATGGTCAGGGGAGCGGATTGACGGCGGCCAGCATGCGGCGTCCGGCGGCCTCGAATGCCGACCGGACGCGCTCGTCCCCGATCACCGTGTAGGGCACCGGCAGATCGGCCAGCCAGCCGGGCACGTACTCGGCGTGGTCGGTCCCGGTGCGCAGCTCGGTGGTGTGCTCGTCGATCGCGCTCAGCCGCCCACGGTAGGGACCGAACAGCGCCGCCAGGCGCTCGAGCGGCGCCTCGATGCGGACGACCGCGGTGCACGGATAGGTATCGGCCGGCTGATTGCCCAACCGCTCGACAGGGTCCGGCTGGTCGGGACGCGGCCGGTAGCCCAGGGTCGAGGCCGTCACCTCGCTCATCCGGTCGAGCCGGAACAGCCGCCAGTCGTCCCGGTCGAGGTCGAAGGCCGACAGGTACCAGCCGCGATCGGCGGCCACCAGCCGGTAGGGCTCCACCCGCCGGTTCACCAGCGCATCGGCCGACCGGGTCGGCGGATAGCCGAACCGCAGCCGCGTCCGGGCCCGGATGGCACCGGCGATCCGGGTCAGCACGTCGGGCGGCACGCCGGCCGACGCCGTCCCGGTGTGGCTGACCACGCTGCGCAGCTCACGCAGCCGGTCGCGCAGCGGAGCGGGCAGGGCGGCGTCCAGTTTCACCAGCGCGCGGACGGCCGACTCGGCGTCCGCACCGGTGGCCAGGGCCGCGGTGCGCTGCAGTCCGACACCGACCGCGACCGCCTCGTCCTCGGTGAAGAGCAGCGGCGGGACGGCACGCCCGCGGGCCAGCCAGTAGCCGCCGCCGGCGCCCCGGTCCGCCTCCACCGCGTAGCCGAGTTGGCGCAGCCGGTCGATGTCGCGGCGCACGGTCCGCGTCGTCACGCCCAGATCGTGGGCGAGCTCGGTTGCCGTCCAGCCGGGTCGGGCCTGCAGGCGTCCGAGAACCCGCAGGGCGCGTTCGGTGGTGTCCGTCGACATGGCCCCAGAATCTCACGAAATACAGGACAGTTACTGTCCTATTCCTGGCCGAGACTTGGGGTATCAGCAAGGGAAACCCTACCGAAGGAGCACTCAGATGGCCTTCCTCACCCCGAACGCCAACGGCGAGGCCGCCGTGGTCGGCAACTTCGTCCGCAATCAGTTCGCCCAGGTGCGCAGCGCGACGCACGGCCTGACCGACGAGGCGTGGCACCGCCGTTCGACGGTCAGCGAGTTCACCCTGGCGACCTTGATCGACCACGTGGGGGAGGTCGCCGAGCAGTACGGCGTGGGCATCGAGGCCTCCGTCGGAGGCCCCGCCGAGTACAGCGAGGTCCTCACCCAGGGTGAGGCGGCACCGGTGGCCGACCGCACCGGCGAGCAGCTGCTCGCCGAGTTCGACCGGCGGATCGCGGTCTTCGCCGACCTGCTCGACCGGGTCGAGGCGGGCGCCGTCCCGCTCGACGGGCTGGTGCCGGTGCCCGCCGCGCCGTGGTTCCCCGACGACCTGACCCATTGGGAGGTGCGCTGGGTGCTGCTGCACATGGCCACCGAGGTCGCCCGGCACGCCGGCCACGCCGACATCATCCGCGAGAGCATCGACGGCAAGGGCTCCTACGAGCTGAACGCGCTCGCCGACGGCGAGCAGTGGCCGGCCTGGGGCGACGGCGAGTGGACCGACAGCGAGTGGAGCGCGGCCGGCGCCGAATAGGGTTGATGCTCAGTCGTCGGGCAGCGTGATGTCCTCGGGCGTCTTGTCCGGACGCCACCCGCGCCAGACCGGCATCCGCAGCCGTCCGGCCTGGGTCCAGACCCCGTAGCTGACCTCGCCGACCAGGACCGGCTCGACCCAGTGAGCGTTCTTGGCGTCGATGGCCGGAACATCGGCGACGGGCGGGCCGGGCACCTCGATCTCGGACAGCACCAGCTTGGTGTCGGCCAGGTCCTTGTCGCTGAAGCCGGAACCGACCCTGCCGACATAGGTCAGCTGCCCGCCACGGGGCACCGCCATCAGCAGCGCGCCGAAGGTACGGGCCCGGGCGTTCTCGCCGGGCAGCCAGCCGATGATCACCACCTCCTGGGTGAGGATGTGCTTGATCTTCACCCAGGTGTGCGC
>CALMIQ010000169.1 GCA_937863965.1 uncultured Micropruina sp. | reverse complement strand
GCCGTCCTGGACTGAGCGCTCCCTGGGTGCCGGACGCCGCCCGGTCGCACGGGTCGGCCCCAGCCCGGCTCAGCCCTCCGGATCGTGCCGGAACCACACGTTCGGCTCGACGTACACCCCGAGGTCGGCGTCGGCGTCGGCCGTCAGCGGCGCCAGCCCGCCCGGCAGGATGTAGTCGCCGCTGCCGGGGATCTCCTGCTGCAGCCAGTCCCGCCACTCCTCCAGGCTGCCGGTGACCGTCATCGATCGCGGACAGATGCCGAGCAGTTCGCCGCCCAGCCGGCGATGCAGCCGGACCCAGGGGTCGAAGTCCTCGCCGGCCGGCGTCCGCCAGGCGAGGTAGCGCTCCATCGGTATCAGCGGATACTCGGCCTTGCGGCTCGGGCGCAGCGGGACGATCAGCGAACCGAAGCCGCAGTCGCCGGTCATCCGACGCATCGCCCGGATCATCCCGGCGGCGAGTCCCCTTCCGGTCGCGTGGGGGGCGATGGTGATGGAGAGGGCGCAGATCGCGGTGGTGGGGACGCCGTGCTCGAGCGACGCGGCGGCCCTGGTCACCGCGTCGTCCCAGCCGGCGGGAAGGTCGCCGAGGGTCCCGTCCCAGGGCAGCGGCAGGGTGAGCGCCGCGCCGGCGAGGACGTCGTCGGCGGAGATCAGCAGGAGTTGGTTCTCGGCGAAGGTCGGCACCAGCGCGTCCAGGTCGACCTCATGACCGGGGCGGCCGATGAGCATGTAGGCCGGCCAGCGGGAGGCCAGCAGCCCGGGAACATCGGCCGCGAGCTCGGGGCGTTCGGCCAGGGAGGCGATCGTGTACTCGTCGATCGGCTGGGCGTCATTCATGGTCGTCATCGGTGTGGGTCCTTGATCCGGGGGTCGTGGGTCGGGCGCCGTCGCGCAGGGAGGTGATCACATCGTCCAGCATCACCTCGGTGAGTTTGCCGGTGAACGTGTTCTGCTGGCTGACGTGGTAGCTGCCGAGCAGCCGGATCGGCCGGCCGGCGCCGTCGAGGACGGCCTCGGCGCCGTGCCCGAAGCGCGGCCTCGGCCGGGGGACGACCCAGCCCAGCCGGCGGGCGGCGGCCAGCGTCGCGTCCCACCCGATCGCCCCGAGCGCGAGTATTCCCCGTAGCCGGGGTCGGATCAGCCGCAGCTCCCGGTCGAGCCAGGGCGAGCAGGTCGCCTTCTCGGCGGTGCTTGGCCTGTTGTCCGGCGGCGCACAGCGGACGGTGGCGGTGATCCTCAGGTCGTGCAGCACCAGCCCGTCGCCGGCGTGGGTCGCGGCCGGCTGGCTGGCCAGGCCCGCCCGGTGCAACGCCGCGTAGAGCCAGTCGCCGGAACGGTCCCCGGTGAACATCCGGCCCGTCCGGTTCGCCCCGTTCGCCGCGGGAGCCAGGCCGACGATGAGCAGGGTGGCCTCGTCGTCGCCGAACGTAGGCACCGGACGCCCCCAGTACGGCTGGTCGGCGAAGGACGCCCGGCGTCCGGTCGACGCGACACCCTCCCGCCAGCTCACCAGTCGCGGGCAGGCGCAGCACACCGACGATCGGGCCTGGAGTTGGTGCAGGCCGGCGTCCTGCGCGAGCGCGATCACGTCGGCGGCGCTCCGGGCGACCGGCGTCCCCACGGTCGCGGGGTCTCCCGGCCAGCCGGTACCCGGCGGCACCGGCGAACCGAACGGCCGCCCGGTCAGCGGGTGCGGATCGGTTCGGTCGGACACGCCCCCTGCCTACCACGTAGCCTGACGACGTGCGGATCGCGACCTGGAATGTGAACTCGGCCAAGCAGCGGGTGCCCCGGTTGCTGCCCTGGCTCGACGCGCGGCGTCCCGACGTGGTGTGCCTGCAGGAGACCAAGCTCACCGACGACGCCTTCGCGGAGTTGTTCGCCGAACCCCTCGCCCAGCGCGGCTACGCATTCGCCAGCAACGGCCAGGGCCAGTGGAACGGCGTCGCGCTGCTCTCCCGGGTGGGGCTGGACGACGTCGAGCGCGGCTTCCCGGGCATGCCGGGCTTCCCCGGACCGGAGGCCCGCGCGATCAGCGCCACCTGCGACGGGCTGCGGGTGTACAGCCTGTACGTGCCCAACGGACGGGAGCCCGGCTCCGACCACTACCACTACAAGCTGGACTGGCTGGCCGCGCTGAACGCCAGCGTCGCCACCGGACCGCAGCACGTCGCGCTCTGCGGGGACATGAACATCGCGCCCGCGGACGCCGACGTCTTCGACCCGGACGCCTACATCGGCCAGACCCACGTCACCGAGCCGGAGCGGTCGGCGCTGCGGGCGCTGGTCGACCTCGGCCTGCGCGACGTCGTCCGCGACCGCTGGCCGACCCAGCGGGTGTTCAGCTACTGGGACTACCGGGCCGGCATGTTCCACCAGGATCTGGGCATGCGGATCGACCTGATCCTCGCCGACACCGCGACGGCGTCCCGGGTGGCGGCGGCCTGGGTCGACCGGCAGGCCCGCAAGGGCACCGGGCCCAGCGACCACGCCCCGGTGATCGTCGACCTCGACGATGCCCCGGACGGCGACATCGGCCCGGTCGTGCCGCCGCCGTCCGCGCCCCGGACGCCGCGCCGCGGCACCCGCAAGCTGCCCCAGTCCCGCTGAGCTTCGTCAGCCGGCCTCAGAGCGGCTCGAACCTGGCCTGGAAGAACCGCAGGTACTTGGGCTCGTAGACCATCCGCAGCCCGTGGGCCGACTCCCGGGCGTCCCAGCACGCCTTCACCGACTCGGCGACGACGTCCAG
>CALMIQ010000168.1 GCA_937863965.1 uncultured Micropruina sp. | reverse complement strand
CGACCGGGTAGTAGCTGCGAATCTCCCAGGCCAGCCGGTTCACCACCGGCAGGCCGGCGTGCGCCCGTTCGACCGCGAAGTGCAGGTGGTCGGTGAGCGCGACGTAGAGATGCTGGTGCAGGGTGGTGCCGAGCATCTGCTCGGCATAGACGATGATCTCGCGGGCCAGGTCGAGGTATTCCGGCTCGATCGAGTCCAGCAACTGCAGGAGCTCCTTGGCGACCGGGTTGCGCACCGGCACGAAGAACCGGTCGGTCGCACCCTCGGGCACGATGTCACCGGGACGCTGCCCGTACCCGATCCCCTTGCCGAGCAGGATCAACTCCGCGTCGTCCGAGCCGGTGGCCAGGACGACGCTGGAGTTGAACACCTTCTTGATCCGCATTCAGGCAGACCCCGTCACTCCTCGTCCAGCGATGCGCCGTTGGTGGCGATCACCCGCTGGTACCAGTCGAACGAGTCCTTCTTGCGCCGCTCGCCGCTCCCGTTGCCGAGATCGTCGAAGTCGACGTGGATGAAACCGTACCGCTTGGTGATCTGCGAGGTGCCGGCGCTGATCATGTCGATCGGCGCCCAGCTGGTGTACCCCATCAGCTCGACGCCCTGCTCGACGGCCCGGCGCATCTCGCGCAGGTGACCCTTGAAGTAGGCCACCCGGTACGGGTCGTGGATCCGTCCCTCGGGGGTCACCTCGTCGCGGGCGCCGAAGCCGTTCTCGACCACGAACAACGGCTTTCGGTACCGGTCGTAGAGGTCGATCAGCGAGATCCGCAGCCCCACCGGGTCGACCTGCCACCCCCATTCACTGGACTGCAGGTACGGGTTCTTCACCCCCAGCACGGTGTTCCCGGGGGTGCGTTCGGCGTCCGGGCTGACCGACTCGGCCATCGACATGTAGTAGCTGAACGAGACGAAGTCGGCGGTGTGCGCCGCCAGCAACTCCTCGTCGCCGGGCAGGATCGGCAGCCGTATCCCTCGGTTCTCCAGGTCGACCAGGGTCAGCCGCGGGTACGCGCCGAGGGTCTGGACGTCGGTGTAGAACATGTTCTCGAGGTTCCGCGCCTGCGCCGCCGCCACGTCCCCCGGCTCGCAGGTGAGCGGATAGGTGATCAGCTTGGTCAGCATGCAGCCCATCCGGCCGCCCGGGACGAGCTCGTGGCACAGCCGGGTCGCCTCGGCGCCCGCGACGAACTGGTGATGCAACGCCTCGTAGATCGCCTGCTCGAAGCCCTGGGTGCTCTTGTCCTCGATCACCCCGGCGGTGGTGAACGGGTGCCGCCGGATGCTGTCGATCTCGTTGAAGGTCAGCCACAGCTGCACCAGGTCGCCGTACTCGGTGAAGCAGGTGGTGGCGAACCGGACGAACAGCTCGATCACCCGCCGGTCGCTCCAGCCGTTGTACTTCACCGCGAGCGCGATCGGCATCTCGTAGTGCGACAGGGTGACCAGCGGCTCGATGCCGAGTCGCCTCATCTGCGTGAACAGCTCCCGGTAGAAGGCGACCCCCGCCGGGTTGGGGGTCTCCTCCTCACCGGTCGGGTACAGCCGGCTCCAGGCGATCGACACCCGCAGGACGGTGAAACCGAGCTCGGCGAAGAGTGCCAGGTCGTCGCGCCAGCGGTGGTAGAAGTCGATGCCGCGCCGCTTCGGGTAGTGCGTGACGTCGGGGTCGGCCAACGCCGCCGCGATGCTCACCGAGGTCACCACGTGGTGCGCGGCGAAGTCCTTCAGGTCGAGGTGCGGCTTGTAGGTGGCGATGTCCGCGACGGACGGGCCCTTGCCGTCGGCGTCCCAGGCCCCCTCGACCTGGTTCGCCGCCACCGCGCCGCCCCACAGGAAGCCGTCAGGAAACCGCGACATCGGCCTGCCCCTTCACCGTGAGGGCCAGCAGCGGCGCCCCGGCCGCCACCTCACCACTGGCCAACGGGGTCAGGCCGTACGACCCCGAGTTGAGCACCACGACCGGCGTGGTGGTGTCGTAGCCGGCCGACCGGATCGCCTCCAGGTCGACCTTCAGCAGCGGATCGCCGGCGGCGACGTGTTGCCCGTTGGTGACCAGGGCCTCGAAGGGCGCGCCCTGCAGCTTGACGGTGTCCAGGCCGACGTGGATCAGGATCTCGGCCCCGGAGTCGGCCCGCAGGCTGATCGCGTGCTTGGACTCGAAGACGGTCACCACGGTCGCGTCGGTGGGTGCCACCACGAGACCCTCGGAGGGGACGACGGCGATGCCGCCGCCCAGCGCGCCGCTGGCGAACACGGCGTCCGGGACCTCGCTGAGCGGGATCACGGTTCCGGCCAGCGGGCTGAACAGCTCGCTGTCGGCGACGGCGGGGGCGGCCGCGGCGGGGGCCGCGACGGACTGAGCTGGGGCAGCCGCCTCATCCCGGTGGTGACTGGCCTCGATGCTCGCCGAGTCGGAGTCCTTCCAGAACATCAGCGCCACGACCAGCGCGCCGACGAAGGCGACCCCGAAGCCGATGAAGGCGTTGACGATGTTCATCGGGTTCTCCGGGTTGATGAACATCGACATGCTGGCCAGGCCCGGGCCGACGATGGCATGGCCGGTGACGTGGGTCAGGCCGATGTAGGCGCCGCCGGCGCCTGCGCCGATCAGGACGCTCCACAGCGCCCGCTTGTTCTGGATGGTGACGCCGTACAGGGCCGGTTCGGCGATGCCGAACAGCGCGGAGATGCCGGACGAGACCGCCGTCGAACGCATGTCGCTGTCCTTGGTGCGCACGGCCACGCCGAACATGGCGCCGGATTCGGCGATGTTGTGGGCCAGCGAGGCCGGCAGGTACAGCGGCTCGTAGCCGGTGGCCGTGTACTGGTTGATCGCGTACGGCAGGAACGGCTTGTGCATGCCGAGCGACACCAGGAACGGCAGCGCCATGGCCAGCAGCATCGTGGCGACCCAGCCGAACGTGGTGAACACCCACAGGATCGCTCCGGTGAACAGCAGACCGACGTTGTAGCCGAGCGGTCCGAGGGCGACCAGGCCCACCGGCACGGTAATCAGCAGGCTCATCATCGGGACGAAGAAGATCCGGATCGGCTTGGGCGACACCCGCGTCCAGAACTTCTCCATGACGGATGTCGCCCGCACAACGACGTGCGCGAGAACCGTTGGATCCTGCCTGCATGACCAGTCACATGTCCGAGAGCAAGGATGGGCCGCGGCGGTGGCGATGTCAACCGGGACGGCCGGACCGGCCGCCTACGATGGCTCCGTGACCAACGACCCACCGGCCGGGGAACCGGAACAGCGGTGGCAGCAGCCGTCCTTCGGGCAGCAGCCTCCCGGCGACTCCTCCGGCGTCCCGG
>CALMIQ010000167.1 GCA_937863965.1 uncultured Micropruina sp. | reverse complement strand
AGCGGGTAGAAGCCGCTGTGCCGCTCGCCCACCGACAGGATCGCCACCGGCGGCCGGGTGCGCTCATCGGCCAGGGCCGGCAGCAGGGCGCCGTACTCGCGCGGCCCCTCGATCAGCACCACCGCGGGCCGTACCTCGTTCAGCAGGGCGGCCAGCGCCGCCGCGCAGCCCGGCGAGTGGTGCCGGACGCCGACCAGATGGACGCCGGCGTCCCGCCAGCGCTCGTGCGCAGCGAGGGCGGACTGCAGGCGACCGGGCAGGGCGGGGGTCTCGACGAGCTCGACCATCAGCGGGTCAGCTCCACAGCCCCTCGGCGGCGTCGAAGAACTCGCGCCAGTGCGGGTTGCCGCGGGCCCGCTGGCGCACCACGTTGTCGATGTAGTGCCTGACCAGCCGGGCGTCCTCCGCCTCGCCCTTCTGGGCGACGCCGACGAACTGCCGGGCGATGTCGCCCGAGCGGACGGTGCCGTCGCCCAGGTAGCGGGCCGCCATGGACGCCGCGATCGCCACGTTGACCGCCTCGGCGGTGGACATCACCGCGTCGGGGCGCTTCACCGGTGCGCCGGCGTCGGTGCGTCCGGTGCGCAGGTCGGTGAAGGCGGTGACCAGCACGTCCATCACGGCCGGCGCGACCACCGGGCGCTGCGGGCCGAGTTCGGCGTCCAGGGCGCGCCCGATCAGCTCGGCCTCGAACGCCCGGTCGCTGATCGGCCGGACGGTCTCGAAGTTGAACCGCCGCTTCAACGCCGACGACATCTCGTGGACGCCGCGGTCGCGCAGGTTGGCGGTGGCGATCACGTTGAACCCCGGGCGCGCGGCCAGCCGGGCCTCGTCGCCGAACTCGGGGATCATGATCTGCTTCTCGCTCAGGATCGACACCAGGGTGTCCTGGATCTCGGCCGGGCAGCGGGTGATCTCCTCGAACCGGGCGATCGCGCCGCGGGCCATCGCCTGGTACACCGGCGACGGCACCAGGGCCCGCTGGGTGGGTCCCTCGGCGATCAGCAGCGCGTAGTTCCACGAGTAGCGGACGTGGTCCTCGGTGGTGCCGGCGGAGCCCTGGATGGTCAGGTTCGAGGTGCCCGCGATGGCGGCGGCGAGCAGCTCCGACAGCATCGACTTGGCGGTGCCCGGCTCGCCGACCAGCATCAGCCCCTGGCGGCCCAGCAGCGACACGATGGCCCGGTCGACCAGCGGATCGTCGCCGTAGAACTTGCGGGTGATGCCCAGCCCGGGCTCGCCCAGCACGAACGCCCGGACGGCGCGGGCGCTGAGCTTCCAGCCCGGCGGGATCGGGGCACCGGACGCCGCGTCGGCACGCGCCAGGGCGTCCAGTTCGGCGGCGAACCGCACCTCGGCCGGTGGCCGCAGTTCGACGGTGCTCTGCTCGGTCCGGGTCTCGCTCATATTCCTGCCTTCTTCTCCCACTGCGGGTCGAACGGTCCCAGCGCGGCCAGCGCCGCGTAGTCGGCGTAGCACTCGGCCAGCAGGACGTCGGGCACGTCGGCCAGCCGGACGGCCCGGTGGCGCGCGCCCCGGAAGCTCAGCGCGGTGGTGGCGCAGGCGAAGTTCTCCTCCGGAACGTAGCTGCCGGTGAACTCCAGCACCGCGGTCAGGCCCGCCGCACCGAACGCCTTGGTGTACTCCGAGAACCAGGCGCCGTCCTCGGCCGGGCCGCGCTGGTAGCCGCGCTTGGTGGCCACGCCGCGGAAGCTGAACGTGTCGGTGAGGTGGCCCTGCAGGGCGCGGGTCTCGGTGGCGGAGCGGTCGACGTCCGGGACGGCGTTGTCGAACTGGCTGAACAGCGGCGTCACCTCGTAGTCGGCCAGATGGCCCTTCCAGGCCGCCGCCACCTCGTCGGTGACGGTGACCCGGTGAGCGAGCCCGATCCGGGCGTCCTGCGCGAGTTCGATGGTCTCGTCGTCGGCGTCGATCAGGCTGCCGTCCTCGGTGGGCCGGAACGCCCGCTGCCCGGCACCCGGGTTCTCCAGCCAGACCAGGCGGCTGACCAACTGGGCCAGCAGCGGATGCTCCAGCAGGAACTCGCGCCAGTCGGCGGCCGGCCAGCTGCGGCCGGCGCACATCGCCTCGTACAAGCGCGCGGTCTGCTGGGCGAGCACCGCCTTCAACTCCCTGCGGGAGGCGGTCAGTTGCTTCTTCGCCGCCTTGACGAGTTCCTCGTCGTCGGCGGCGCGGGCGGCCGGCAGCGACTTGACCGGCTTGCCGTCGGCGGTGCTCAGCTCGATGGTGCCGGACGGCGTGGCGCGGCCCACGAACGCCCGCGTGCCGAAGTCGAGGTGCAGCAGGGCGTCGCCGTCGAATCCGGCGGTCGGGATGGTCCGGTCGGCCAGCTCGTCGGCGGTCCAGCCGCGCCGCTCGGCCAGGCTCTCGACCAGCCTGGCCGCGGTCGCCTGGACGCTGGCCTGCTTGAACCGCCGGGAGACCGACAGCAGCAGTTGCACCGCGGCCGGTTGCCCATTGGCGTACAGGGCGTGGATCAGCGAATCGACCTGCGCCCGGCGGGCGCCGTGGTTGCGAATGTAGGACTGGACGGCGTCCGCCAGCTCGATGCCCGGCACCCGGGTGGTCAGCGCCAGCAGGCCGCGGTGGGCGGCCGCCGAGCCCAGGTAGGTGGCCTGGTGCTGGGCGTAGGCGTCCCGGATGTGCTGCTCGGCCGGGATCGCCGCCCATTCCCGGGCCTGCTCGACGTACTCGGGCCTCGTCTTCGGGCTGGCGACCAGCCGCCGCAGCCGCTCCTGCCCCCACTGGTGCCGGCGGAGTCCCTCCGCCTCGGCGTGGGCGCGGCTCTCCTGCGCGTCGGGGTGCCGGGTGTCCTGGCCGATCCAGCTGGCCAGCATGAACCGGCCGAGCGCCTCGGCCGAGTCGGCGGCGAGCCGGCCCAGGTAGAGGTCGAGCAGGCCGGAGCCGTCCGGGTCCTTCACCTTGTTGGCCAGCACCACCCACCAGGTCGGAATGGTCGCGTCGACCGCGGAGCCGTCGGCCCAACGCAGCGCCGGCAGCTGGTCGAAGCCGAACCAGTCCAGGGCCGGCGGCCGTTTGCCCTTGAGGCCGGCCCTGGCCTCGGTGAGCAGCCGGTCGGGGGCCAGGTCGGCGGTGATGTCGTCGCCCAGGTCGCGCAGGGCGTTCAGCATCGCGGCGCGGGGGACCTCGCGCTTCTCCTTGGCCAATGCCGCCCGGACGGCCGGGATCGCACCCGGGTCGCGGACCGCGGCCAGCCAGGACGCCGACGCCGCCCGGATCTCACCCCGGCCGTCGCCCAGCCCCTGCTCCGCCAGGCCGCGCGCCAGGCCATGCTTGGCGAGCA
>CALMIQ010000166.1 GCA_937863965.1 uncultured Micropruina sp. | reverse complement strand
ACCAGGGTCAGGTCGGGCGGCCCGTGCAGACGGCGCATGGCGGCAACCTCATCGTCGAGAAACTCCGGACCCACCCATCGTGCCTCGCGACGAGGGACTCGGCGGTACCGCCTCGCGGCGAGGCCCCAGGAAGGGCCGGATCACCGTCGGTCGAGCCCGCCGAGACCCCGAACGTGCGTCGATGGCAAGGGGTTTCGACATACTCAACCAGCGCTGGGTGAGGCGATCGGCAGCGCTAGCGCATCTGCTGGGCGCGCGCCTTGGCGTCGGCGATCGACTGCGGGGTGGCGCCGGGCTGCCCTTCCGGGATCGGCACCACGGCGACCGCCGTGCCGTAGCAGCAGACTTCGGAGAACTGGGCGGCGATCTCGCCGGTGTCGAAGCGGCAGGCGACGATCGCGTTGGCGCCGCGCTGGGTGGCCTGCTCCCACATCCGGGCCATCACCTGCTGGCGCGAGTCGTAGACCAACTGGGTGTATTCGTTCACCTCGCCGCCGCCGATCGCGCGGAAGCTGGCGACGAAGTTCGCGCCGATGTTCGCCGAGCGGACGGTCATGCCCATGACCTCGCCGAACACGGCCTCGACACGGTACCCGGGGATGTCGTTGGTGGTGACGATCAGCATGGCCTCATCGTATTGCCCGGACGCGTCACTGATCGTCGGCGAGCGCGGGCCCGGACGCGCCGCCGAGCAGGTGGGCGTAGCGGCCGCCCGCCGCTCGGAGCTCGGCCTCGGTGCCACGCTCGACGATCCGGCCCTCGTCCAGCACGATGATCTCGTCGCTGTCGGCCACGGTGGAGAGCCGGTGCGCGATGGTCAGCGTGGTGCGACCCTGCGCCAGCACGTCCAGGGCGGCCTGCACCTCGCGTTCGGTGTCGTTGTCGAGGGCGCTGGTGGCCTCGTCCAGGACCAGGATGCGGGGGTTGCGCAGCAGCGTCCGGGCGATCGCGAGCCGCTGTCGTTCGCCGCCGGAGAAGCGGTGCCCGCGGGAGCCGACGACGGTGTCCAGCCCCTCGGGTAGGTCGGCGACGACGTCCGCGATCCGGGTCGCTCGCAGCACTGCCGCGAGCTCGGTGTCGGTGGCGTCCGGCCTGGCCAGCAGCAGGTTGGCGCGAATGGTGTCGTGCACCAGGTAGGTCTCTTGGGAGACCACGCCGATGAAGCGGCTGCGGTCGGACGCGGCGAAGTCGCGCAGGTCGATGCCGTCCACGGTGATCCGCCCGGCGGTCGGGTCGTCCAACCGCACCAGCAGGGACGCCAGCGTCGACTTGCCCGAGCCGGTCTCGCCGACCACGCCCAGCGAGCCGCCCGCCGGAATGGTCAGGCTGACGCCGGCCAGGACGTCCCGATCGCCGTCGGGATAGCGGAACCGGACGTCGGTGAACCGCACTTCGCCGCGGATCGTCGCCGGGTCGATCGCCACCGGATCGGCCGGCTCGGGGACGCCGACCGGCAGGTCGAGGTAGCCGAAGATGCGGCTCAGCAGCGCCATCGACGACACCCACTGGGCGCCGATGTTGAGCAGTCCCATGATCGGCCGGAAGATCGCCACCTGCAGGGTGGTGAAGGCGATCAGCGTGCCGATGGTGAGACCGGGAGTGAGCGCCGGGAAGCCGGCCACCAGATAGATCAGCGCCGGGATGGCCGCGAAGATGATCTGCATCGTGGCCATCCGCCAGCGTCCGGCGAGCTGGGAGCGCAGTTCCAGCTGCACCAGTTCCTCCGACGTCGCCGCGAACTCGGCCGAGCGGGGTTCGGTGAGGCCCAGGGTGCGGTTCAGGATGGCGCCGTTGATCCCCATCGACTCCTGGACCTCCTGCTGCAGCTCGGCCAGCGCGCGTTGCCGACGGGCGGTCAGGTCGCGGCGGACCAGGGCCACCCGGCGCGTGGTCCAGATCGCCGGCGGCAGCACCAGCGCGGTGAGCAGGGTGAGCTGCCAGCTGAGCGCGATCATCGCCGCGGCCGTGGCGAGCGCGGTGGTGAAGTTGGACGCCACGGACGTGGCCGTGGAGGTGATCACCGACTGCAGCCCGGCGATGTCATTGGTCAGCCTCGACTGCACCTCGCCGCCGCGGGTCCGCTTGAAGAAGTCGAGCGCCAGCGACTGCAGGTGGTCGAAGACGCCCACTCGCAGCCGGTGCATCACCCGCTGCCCGACGGCGGTCGCCAGCCAGGTCTGCCAGACGCCCAGCAGGCCGGTGACGGCCGCCACCCCGACCATGCCGACCACGCACCAGATCAGCAGGGTCGTGTCCCGCTGCGGCAGCGCGGTGTCGATCACCTCGCGGACCAGGAACGGCTGGGCCAGTCCGGCGACCGAGGTGGCGACGATCGTCAGCGTCAGCACGATCAGCCGCCCCCGGTCGCCGACGAACAGACCCATCACCCGCCGCGCCGAGACCGGCGATTCGGCCAGCTGAGCGCGGTCGTTCGGATCGACCCTGGACGGGCCGCGTTCGAACGCCATCTCCATGACCGCCCCTCTCGTCGGGTCCACAGTGAGGCTAGTGGAGCGGCCGGGTCTCAGACTCCGGCGATCCGAGTCGCCTGCACCCCACCTGCATAGGGTGCGGACATGGCAGATTCGTTGCACATCAGCGCTGGTGACGTCACCGGCGACCTGCCGATCGCGGAGGGCGCCGTCCGTGCGACCGGGCTGTCCGTCGTCCCGACCGACCGTGGCCCGCTGAGTTCCTACGACCCCGGGTTCGTGAATACGGCGGCTTGTCGCAGCGCGATCACCTACATCGACGGCGAGGCCGGCATCCTGGAGCACCGCGGTTATCCGATCGAGGAACTGGCCGAACACTCGACGTTCCTGGAGGTCGCCTACCTGCTGATCAACGGCGAGTTGCCGACGGCGTCCGAGCTGGAGGAGTGGGACCAGCAGGTCAACCGGCACCGGCTGGTGCACGAGAACATCTACGAGATCGTCAGCGCGTTCCGTTACGACGCCCACCCGATGGCCAAGCTGATGGCCAGCGTGGCGTCGCTGATGACCTTCTACCCCTCGTCCCGGCGGATCGCCGACCCCGAGTCGCGCGAACTGAACTCGTTCCGGCTGCTGGGCAAGATGCCGACGCTGGCCGCGATCGCCTTCCGGCACTCGATCGGACGGCACCCGGTATACCCCAGCGACGAGTTGGGGTATGTGGAGAACTTCCTGGCGATGCTGTTCCAGTCGCAGCAGCGGGTGTGGCGGGCCGATCCGCGGCTGGTGCGCGCGTTGGAGGTGCTGTTCATCCTGCACGCCGACCACGAGCAGAACTGCTCGACCACCGCGGTGCGCACGGTCGCGTCGTCCGGCAACGACCTGTACACCTCGTGTGGTGCCGGCATCGGCGCCCTGTTCGGGCCGCTGCACGGCGGCGCCAACGAGGCCGTCCTAAAGATGCTGCGCGACATCGGCTCGCTCGACCGGGTGCCCGAGTTCATCGAGGCGGTGAAGAACGGCAACGGACGCCTGATGGGCTTCGGTCACCGGGTGTACAAGAACTACGACCCGCGGGCCAAGGTGATCAAGAAGGCCGTCGACGACGTCTTCGAGGTGCGCGGCATGAACCCGCTGCTGGACATCGCCGTCGAGTTGGAGAAGATCGCGCTGAACGACGAGTACTTCGTGTCGCGCAAGCTCTACCCGAACGTCGACTTCTACTCGGGGCTGATCTACGAGGCGCTGAACTTCCCGACCGAGATGTTCACCGTGCTCTTCGCCGTGCCCCGGACGGCCGGCTGGATCGCCCACTGGCAGGAGCAGCTGACCGACCCCGACCAGCGCATCATCCGGCCCAAGCAGCTCTACACCGGTTACGAGCGGCGGGCCTATCTGCCCCTCGACCAGCGGTGAGGTGCCCGCGGCGTTGAGTCGGTCCTGGGTGAGGCCGGTGACGCTGGCCGGACGCGGCGTCCGGCTGGTGCCGCTGACGCTCGACCACGCTCCCGGGTTGGCCGCCGCGGCCGCCGACGGCGAGCTGTGGCGGCTGCGGGTGACCAGTGTTCCCGAGCCCGGCCAGGAACTCGACTACATCCGTGCAGCCTTGTCAGCACCCGATCGGGTGCCGTTCGCGGTGCTCCATGACGCCACCGGGCTGGTGCTCGGCAGCACCAGCTACCACGACATCGTCGAGCCGGTTAGGCGCCTCGAGATCGGTTACACCTGGTACGGCCGCAGCGTGCAGCGCACCTCCGTCAACACCGCCTGCAAGCTGCTGCTGCTCGACCACGCCTTCGGCGTCCTGGACGCAGCGGTGGTGGGCTGGCGCACCGACAACGAGAACTACGCCAGCCAGAAGGCGATCGAACGACTCGGTGCCCACTGGGACGGCGAGCTCCGGCATCACCAGCTGCGCCGGGACGGCAGCGTCCGGAGCACGGTGATGTACAGCATGCTGGCCGCCGAGTGGCCGGATGCCCGGGAGCGGCTGCTGGTCCGAGTGGCGCCGTCGGGCTCCCACGGCCGAGTCTGAAATCTGCGGGCCAGTCGCGTCCCGGGGCAGCGACACGGCGCCGTTATTCCCACTGGCCCGTGGTTATCGCCTTCGTCCGCCGCCCGCCGTTCCGCTCCCGGTTCGGACGCCCGCCGCGTCGCCCCTAGGATCGTCCGCGTGGCTTTGACAATCGGCATCGTCGGGCTGCCCAACGCGGGCAAGTCCACCCTGTTCAACGCGCTCACCCGCAACGAGGTGCTGGCGGCGAACTACCCGTTCGCGACCATCGAACCCAATGTCGGGGTGGTGGGGGTGCCGGACGAGCGGCTGCCGGTACTGGCGAAGCTGTTCGGCTCCGAGCGACTGGTGCCGGCCACGGTGAGCTTCGTCGACATCGCCGGCATCGTGAAGGGCGCCTCCCAGGGCGAGGGCATGGGCAACGCTTTCCTGGCCAACATCCGCGAGGCGGACGCCATCTGTCAGGTCACCCGGGTGTTCCGCGACCCCGACGTCACCCACGTCGACGGCGAGGTGAACCCGGCCGGGGACATCGACACGATCACCACCGAGCTGATCCTGGCCGACCTGCAGACCGTCGAGAAGGCGCTCCCCCGGCTGGAGAAGGAGGTCCGGCTGAACAAGGACCGCCGAGAGATCCTGGAGGCGGTGCAGGAGGCCCAGGCCGTCCTCGATTCCGGACGCGGCGTGTTCGCCGCCGGGCTCGACCGCGAGCCGCTGCGGGAGCTGTTCCTGCTCACCGCCAAGCCCTACATCTACGTGTTCAACTGCGACTCCGACGAGCTCACCGACAGCGCCCTGCTGGACCGGATGCGCGCGCTCGTCGCACCGGCAGAGGCGATCTTCCTGGACGCCAAGATCGAATCCGAACTGGTCGAGATGGAGCCGGACGAAGCCCGCGAGTTCCTGGTCGAGATGGGCATCGACGAGCCCGGCCTGGACGTGCTGGCCCGGGTCGGCTACGAGACCCTCGGATTGCAGAGCTACCTGACCGCCGGTCCCAAGGAGTCACGGGCCTGGACGATTCGCAAGGGCGCCACCGCCCCCGAGGCCGCCGGGGTGATCCACACCGACTTCCAGAAGGGCTTCATCAAGGCCGAGGTGGTCTCCTTCGACGACCTGGTCCGGCTGGGCGGCATGCAACAGGCCAAGGCCGCCGGCAAGGTGCGGCTCGAGGGCAAGGACTACGTGATGGCGGACGGCGACGTCGTGGAGTTCCGCTTCAACGTCTAGC
>CALMIQ010000165.1 GCA_937863965.1 uncultured Micropruina sp. | reverse complement strand
GGGCCTGCTTCCGTCAGGTCGGGCCTGCTTCCGTCAGGTCGGGCCTGCTTCCGTCGGGCCGGGCCCGCTCCCGTCATCCCGGCGAATGCCGGGATCTCGAGCTGACTCAGTCCTGACCCCGGAGCTCGGTCGTCTGCAGGTCGAGGTAGGTCTTCTCGCCGCCGCGGTCGGTCAGCTGGGCGACGAATCCGTCGGCGCCCTCGGCGGCGGCGAAGCGCACCGTCGAGGGCAGCAGTACCGGTTTGGTGAACCGCACCGATACCTCGTACGCATCGGGCAGGCGAGACTGCAGGGCCGCCAGGACGCGGGCGTGCGTCCACATACCGTGGGCGACGGTCCGGGGCAGGCCGAACGCCTTCGCGGCCAGGGGGTTGAGGTGGATCGGGTTCACGTCGCCCGAGACGGCCGCGTAGCGCCGGCCGAGATCGGACGGCAGCCGCCACAGCCCCGCGGTGAGGAGATCGACGACCGGGCCGGCAGGTTCGGCGTCCGGCGGCGTGCCGGGCAGGGTGGCCGAGCGGTTCAGGTAGCTGGAGCGTCCCTGCCAGACCACCTCGCCGGCCACCAGCGCCTCGCCGACCAGATCGACCAGGACGCCGCGGCGATGGGGCCGGAGACCGTCGGCCCGCACCCTCAGTTCCAGGGGTTCGGTGATCGAGACCGGGCGGTGCTGGGTCATCGTGTTGCCGACATGCACCATGCCCAGCGGGGCCAGCGGGAAGTCGGCAGCGGTCATCAGGGTCAGCTGCAGCGGGAAGGTCAGCACGTGCAGCCAGGTGGCGGGCAGCCGGTCGGTCAGGGTGAAGCCGCAGACCCGGTCGTAGGCGGCGACCTCGGCGACCTCGCAGCGATGATGGACCAGGTTGACCAGCCGGTCGGGCAGACCGTCCGAGACCGGTGGACGCGGGCGCGGCGACAGCGCCCGGGCGTACATCGTGGCGGCCACCGGCATGCCGTCCAGGACGGTGATCCGGCTCATCAGCGGCCCACGATCAGCTGGCCGCAGACCCGCAGCACCTGGCCGTTCATCGGGGTCGCCGGGTCGGCCAGGAAGACGATCGCCTCGGCGACGTCGACCGGACGCCCGCCCTGCAGCAGGCTGGACGAGCGGCGGAAGATCTCCCGGTCGATCACCGGAATGGACGCCGTCATGTCGGTCTCGATGAACCCGGGGGCGACGCCGTTCACCACGATCCCGCGGCCGGTGAGCCGGTCGGCGAGCGCCCGGACCATGCCCATCACGCCCGCCTTGGACGCCGCATAGTTGGTCTGTCCCTTGTTGCCGGCCCAGCCGCTGGTGGACGCGATGGCGACGATGCGGGCACCGTCGGCGATCCCGCCGGGCCGATCCGGTTCGAGCAACGACTCGTTGATCCGCAGTTGGGCGGCCAGGTTCACCGCGAGCACGGCGCCCCAGCGCTGCTCGTCGAGGTTGACCAGCATCTTGTCGCGCAGAATGCCGGCGCAGTGCACGATGACGTCGATCCGGGCGTCGGGGCCGTACCGCTCCACGACGTGCCGGGCGATCCGTTCGCCGGCGTCCGGCACCGTGATGTCGAGCTGCAGGGCGGTGCCGTGCACCTCGTTGGCCACCTGGGCCAGCGCCTGCCCGGCGATCGGCACGTCGACGCCCACCACGCGCGCGCCGTCCGCGGCGAACCGGTGCGCGATCGCCGCGCCGATGCCGCGGGCGGCCCCGGTGACGACCACGATGCGCCCCTCGGCGGTCACCTGGTCGTGGGCCCCTTCGGCGAGCACGAACGGCTGGCCGTCGACGTAGGCCGACCGGCCCGACAAGCCGAAACGCAGCACCTGGGCCAGTTCGGCGGCCGTCGTGCCGTCCGCGAGCTGCACCAGGTTGCTGGTGGCGCCGGCACGCAGCTCCTTGCCGACGCTGCGCATGATGCCGTCCAGCGCCTGGCGAACCGCCGCGGTCTCCACCTCGGACGCCGTCGCCGGGTCGCCGGCCACGATGAGCACCCGCCCCGAGGGCTCCAGCGCCTTGATCGCGGGACGCAGCACGGCGCGCACCTGCTCCAGCTGGCCGACCCGGTCGGCACCCGTGGCGTCCACCACGACGGCGCCGATCCGCCCCGGATAGGCGGGCGGCCGCTGCCGGCCGCCGGCGTCGGTCGTCCGGGTGTCCGGGGTGTCGACGATCGCGGGCTGCGCCTCGACGCCGAGCGCGCCCAGGGCGTCCGCGACCAGCCTGTCCGGGTGAGCAGAGTCGGTGGGCTCTACCGTGGCCAGCACGATCGGCCCGCCCGGCAGGGCATCGCCGCGCCGCAGCTCGGTGGCGGCCGGGAAGCCGGCCTTGGCGGCGACGGTCCTGCCCAGCGAGGAGTTGAGCGCCGCGGAGACGATGCCGTCGAGGTTCATCAGCAGGCCTCGACGATCGCGACCAGGCCCTGCCCGCCGGCGGCGCACACCGAGATCAGCCCCCGGCTGCCCGGCCCCTTGTCCGCCAGCATCTTGGCGAGCGTTCCCAGGATCCGTGCGCCGGTGGCCGCGAACGGGTGTCCGGCGGCCAGCGACGACCCGTGCACGTTGAGCTTCGCGCGGTCGATCGAGCCCAGGGCGGCGTCCAGGCCGAGGACGTCGCGGCAGTAGTCGTCCGACTCCCAGGCCGCCAGCGCGCACAGCACGGTGGAAGCGAACGCCTCATGGATCTCGTAGAAGTCGAAGTCCTGCAGGGCCAGGCCGTTGCGGGCCAGCAGCCGCGCCGTGGCATGCACCGGCGCCATCAGCAGTCCCTCGCCGCCGAGCACGTAGTCGACCGCCGCGGTCTCGGCATCGACGATCCGGGCCAGCACCGGCAGGTTGCGCGCCCGGGCCCAGCCCTCCTCGGCCACCAGGACGGTCGCGGCGCCGTCCGACAGCGGCGTCGAGTTGCCGGCGGTCATCGAGGCGTCCGGGCCGTCGCCGAAGACCGGCCGCAGCTTCGCCAGCTTCTCCACCGAGGTGTCCGGACGCAGCGACTGATCCCTGGTCAGCCCCAGATAGGGGGTGACCAGGTCGTCGAAGAAGCCGGCGTCCCAGGCGGCGGCCAGGTTGTGGTGGCTGGCGGCGGCCAGCTCGTCCTGCGCCTGCCGGGTGATGCCCCACTGTGCGGTGGTCAGGGCCTGATGTTGGCCCATGTTCAGCCCGGTGCGCCGCTCTGCGGCACGGGGCACCTCGGGGGCCAGATCGGCGGGCCGGACGGTGGCCAGCGTCTTCGCCTTGTCCAGCGGGGTCTTGGCGGCGTTCAGCCGGATCAGCGCCTTGCGCAGCCGGTCGCTGACCGCGACCGGCGAGTCGGACGCCGAGTCGACGCCGCCGGCGATCGCCACGTCGAGCTGGCCGACCCGGATCCGGTTGCTCAGCTGCACGGCGGCGGTGAGGCTGGTCGCGCAGGCCTGGCCGACGTCGTAGGCGGGGGTGGTGTTGCTCAACGCCGAAGACAGCACCGCCTCGCGGGTCAGGTTGAAGTCGCGGCTGTGCTTGAGCACGGCACCGGCGCCCACCTCGCCGAGCCGCTCGCCGGCCAACCCGAAACGGGCGACGAGGCCGTCGATGGCGGCGGTCAGCAGGTCGATATTGGTGGCCGCGGCGTAGGCGCCGCCGACCTTTCCGAACGGGACGCGGTTGCTGCCCACGATCACGGCATTGCGCAGCTCTGCCATCGAAGCTCCTTCGCTGAAGTTGTCGACACTCAGAGTAGCAGGTACGGAAAGTACCGGGTACTCTGGGTTTCGTGAAAACCTCGCTCGCGAAGACACCGGTGGACGGCCGCGACACCCGCTGGACGGAGCATCGGCTGCAGCGCCGCCGCGAACTGGTGGAGTCGGCGTTGCGCGCGATCCGCCGGCACGGCGCCACCGTGGGCATGGACGACATCGCGGCCGAGGCGGGCACCTCCAAGCCGGTGATCTACCGGCACTTCGGCGACCGGCCCGGGCTCTATCGCGCCGTGGTGGAGAAGGTGGCCCAGTTCATCCTCGACGACCTGCGCGCCTCGGTCGGCTGGGACACCGCCTTCGACGCCGACGGCGACGATGTCACCCGGCTGATCCGCGACCTGACCCTCAGCTACCTGCGGCTGGTGCAGCGCGACCCCGAGATCTACCGCTTCGTGTTGTCCCGGCCCCTGGTGGACGGCGACGACGCCGACGACCCGGTCACCGGGTTGACCATGCGGATCGGCGGACGGATCGCCGAGAAGCTGCGCGCCAACGGCGTCCCGGCCGCCCGGGCGGACACTTGGGGCCACGGCCTGGTCGGCTGCGTCCGGGCCGCCACCGATCAGTGGATCCGGGACGGCATGAATCGTCCGGCCACCGACGTGGCCGACGACCTCTGCGACCTGCTCGGACCCGCCTATCACGCGAACCGCACCACCCTGGAAGGACACCGATGAGCACCGCGACGGCTTCACCCCTGACCGATCCCCTGGCCGGCGACGGCTCCGCCGAGACCGGCCTGGGAGCAGCACTGTCGACTGCCCTGGACGGGGCGCATCATCGCCGCCGTGTCGCCGGCCGGGCCGCGTTCCCGGCCGACGGGATGCTGCGGGATCCGGCGTTGGGCCTCGCCGAGGCCAGGGTCTGGACGCTGCGCCGGCTCGGCGAGTTCGTGGCTGCCGGCTTCGGCCAGTCGATCGTGCCGGTCGAACGAGCCACACCCGAGACCCAGCTGCAGTCGCTGATCGACTTCGAGACGATCACCTATGGCGACCAGTCGGTGGCCATCAAGTCCGGCGTCCAGCACGGGCTGTTCGGGGGAGCGATCGCCGGGCTCGGCACCGCCGCACAACACGAGCGGTTCCTCACCGACGCCCTGGAGTTGCGGATCCTCGGCTGCTTCGCGATGACCGAACGCGGTCACGGCAGCGACGTCGCCTCGCTGGAGACCACCATCACCTACGACGCGGACGCCGGCGAGTTCGTCGTCCACTCGCCGCACGAGTCGTCGGCGAAGACCTACATCGGCAACGCCGCCGCCGACGGGCACCTGGCGACGGTGTTCGGGCAGCTGATCGTCGACGGGGTCAACCAGGGCGTGCACTGCATCCTGGTGCCGCTGCGGGACGCCGACGGTGCCACGCTGCCCGGCGTCACCATCGGTGACAACGGACACAAGGGTGGGCTGCTGGGCGTCGACAACGGCTGGATCCGCTTCGATCACGTCCGGGTGCCGCGTGACATGCTGCTCGACCGGTTCGGCTCGGTGCGAGCCGACGGCAGCTACTCCTCGACGATCGACAACCCCAACCGGCGGTTCTTCAGCATGCTCGGCGCGCTGGTGCGGGGCCGCATCTGCATCGGCGGCGGCGCGGCGATCGCCGCCCGGGTGGCGCTGTCCATCGCCACCCGGTACGGCGAGCGGCGCACACAGTTCCGGCATCCGCACTCCGACGAGGAGTCGCCCCTGCTGGACTACCTGGCGCACCAGCGCAAACTGCTGCCGGCGATCGCCCGCGCCTACGCGCTGGGCTTCGCCCAGAACGAGCTGATCGACGACTACGGCCGGGTCAGCTCGGACGCCGCGCACGATCCGCGCGATCAGCGTGCGCTGGAGACCCTGGCCGCCGGGCTGAAGGCACTGAACACCGAGTTCGCCAACGCCACCATCCAGACCTGCCGCGAGGCCTGCGGCGGCGCCGGCTACATGAGCGAGAACCGACTCACCCAGCTGCGCGCCGACACCGACGTGTTCGCCACCTTCGAGGGCGACAACACGGTGCTGCTGCAGCTGGTCGCCAAGGGCGTCCTGACCGACTACCGCGACGTCTGGGGCGGGTTGGACCGGCTGGGTCTGGTGCAGGCGTCCGCCCGTTTGGTCGGCGGGGCCGTGATCGAGCGCACCGGGGCGGGCCTGCTCGCCGAGCGGCTGGTGGCCACCGCCCGCCGCAAGGGCGATGCGACGGCCTTCTACGACCGCGGCTGGCACGCCTGGATGTTCGAGGAGCGCGAACGGCACAGCGTCGATTCGCTGGCTCGCCGGCTGCGGGCGGCCGACCGCGACTCGTTCGAGCAGGTCAACGCGATGCAGGACCACGTGCTGTTCGTGGCCCGCGCCCACATGGAGCGGGTGGTGCTGGACTCGTTCATCGCCGGCATCGACGCCTGCACCGACCGGGTGGCGCGGCAGACGCTGGAGGAGCTCTGCACGCTGTTCGCCCTGACCAGCCTGGAATCGGACGCCGCCTGGTTCCTCTCGCACAACCGGATGTCGACCGCCCGGGCCAAGGCCCTGCGCCGCCAGATCAACCAGCTCTGCGCCGACCTGCGCCCCCGGGCGATCGCCCTGGTCGAAGGCTTCGGCATCCCGGTGGAGTGGCTCGGCGCGGCGATGCTGGACGCCTGACTCGGGGACGGTCTCTTTCGTTCGGCCCGCCGGGGACGGTTCCTTTTCGGTTCAGGG
>CALMIQ010000164.1 GCA_937863965.1 uncultured Micropruina sp. | reverse complement strand
GATCCACACCGCGACCAGTTCCGAGGGCACGCCGGCGGCCGCCGCCCGGGGCCGGACGCCCGGCAACCGGGCCGTGTCGCCGCCCGCGATCGGTGTGGTGGCCGTCCGGGACGGACGCCGGCGTCCGCCCAGCCGCCGCACGGCGGCGTCCACGAACTGCTGGGCCATCAACCGGCTGCTGGTCAGCTTGCCGCCGGAGATGGTGAGCATGCCGGCCGGCCCGGTGCTGATGGCGTGCTCGCGGGAGGTGTTGCCCGCACTCGTTCCGGGTTCCGGCGCCACCAGCGGGCGCAACCCGGCCCACGAGCCGACGATGTGACCGAGGTCGAGCCGGGCGTCCGGAATGGTGTGGTTGGCCACGTTCAGCAGGTACCGCAGGTCGGCCTCGTCGGGCTCGACGCCGTCCGGGTCGCCGGCGTAGTCGGTGTCGGTGGTGCCGACGTAGACCAGCGAGTCGTCCAGCGACGGGATCGGCCAGACCACCCGATTGTCGTCGGGGGAGCGCAGGAACACCGCCGTGTTCAGCGGGAAGTCCCGCTTGCGCAGCACGATGTGGACGCCCTTGGTCGGCCGCAGCCGCCCGGACGGGCCGCCGTCCTCGAACCCCCGGGTGCGTTCCGTCCAGGGTCCGGTCGCGTTCAGCACTTGGCGGCAGCGCACCTCGAACAACCCGCCGCCGAGCAGATCCTCGACCCGGACGCCGCAGGCCCGGCCGTCCTCGATGACCAGCCCGGTCACCGCGGCATGGTTCAGCAGCACCGCCCCGGCCTCCGCGGCGCCCTTGGCGGTGTCGATGGTCAGCCGGGCGTCGTCGGTCAGCACGTCGTAGAACCGGCCCGCGCCGAGCAGCCCGTCCGGGTTCAGGTGCGGCTCTCGGTCGAGCACCTGCGAACGACTCAGCATGGCGTGCCGCCGCTTGCGCCACTGCCCGGACGCCACGTCGTAGAAGGTCAGTCCCAGCCTCAGCCTGGCCCGGGTCTCGGGATAGCCGCGATACAGCAGGTAGAGGAACGGTCGCACCTCGGTCAGATGCGGGGCCAGCAGCAGCATCCGCTCCCGCTCGCGCAGCGACTCGGCGACCATCCGGAACTGGTAGGTCTCCAGGTAGCGCAGGCCGCCGTGCACCAGCTTGGTCGACCGGCTGGACGTGCCCGAGGCGAAGTCGTCCTTCTCGATCAGCAACACCGACAGACCGCGCAGCGCGGCGTCCCGGGCGGTGGCGGCACCGGTGATGCCACCGCCGATCACGATCAGGTCGAACTCCTGCCGGGCCAGGGCGCTCGGATCGGCACGCCGCACTACCGGTCCACCTCCGGGGTGTCCTTCAGCCAGCCGCGGGAGCGTTCCACCGCCCGCTGCCAGGTCCGGTACTGGGCGGCCCGCTCCTCCGCCGAGACGGCGGGCGAGAAGCTGGCCTCGATCTCCTGGGTGGACAGCGCCTCGGCCGGCGTGGCCCAGACGCCGGTGGCCAGGCCGGCCATCAGGGCGGCGCCCAGGCTGGTGGCCTCGGTGTTGCGCGGCCGCACCACCTCGGCGTCCAGCTGGTCGGCCTGGAACTGCAGCAGCAGGTCGTTGCGGGAGGCGCCGCCGTCCACCGCGATCCGGGTGATCGGATGCCCCGATACCCGGCTCATGGCGTCCATGAAGTCGCGCACCGAGAACACGATGCCCTCCAGGGTGGCGCGGGCCAGGTGGCCGCGCTTGGTGCCGGGGCTGATCCCGAAGATGGTGCCCCGGGCGTAGGCATCCCAATAGGGGGCCGAGAGCCCGGTGAGGGCCGGGACGAAGTACACCCCGCCGTTGTCGGGCACGCCGCGGGCCAGCTCCTC
>CALMIQ010000163.1 GCA_937863965.1 uncultured Micropruina sp. | reverse complement strand
TGGGACGCGGAACCGTCCCCTTCCCAAGCCGTGTGGGACGCGGAACCGTCCCCTTCCCAAGCCGTGTGGGACGCGGAACCGTCCCCTGTCCCAAGCCGTTAGGGAAACGCTGATCAACGGGCTGCAACGCTGGTCGAGCTTGCCTGTCCTGAGCTTGTCGAAGGGTCGAGACCCGTTGCCACCGGCAGGTCATCGATGGTCTCGACAAGCTCGACCGTCGATAATCAGCGGTTCCCTAGAGAGGTTCGACCAGGTAGAGGGCGGAGCCGTAGTCGCCGATCAGGCGGGCGGTGGTGTCCTGGCCGTCGAAGCGGGGGTCGAGCTGCAGCCGGGCCAGCGCCGAACCGGTGCCGAGGTACTCCTGCTCGCGGTCGTCCAGCGAGCGGAACCAGTCCAGGACGGTGAGCGGGACGCCGTGACCGCTCAGCTTCACCGGCAGCGCGTGGCTGACCAGACCGCCCAGCGAGCGCAGCGACGTCCCCTGCGGCAATGCGCGCACCCGGTAGCGGCGGTGTGGGTCGAGCCCGGCGATCGGCAGCGGTTCGGGAGCGGACGCCGCCCGCGTCCCCACCTGGAAGTGGCCGATCGCCCGCGGTTCGCCGCCCGGCTCATGGACGCTCCAGGTCACCTGGCCGTCCCGGACGGGATCGTGCCGCCGCAGTCGCCCGTACTGCAGTAGACGGCGATGGGCCTTGTAGAAGGCGATCTGTTCCCGGATCCGGCGACGTTCGGCGCGGGTCAGTTCGGTGGGGTCGAGTTCGTAGCCCAGCAGCCCGAAGGCGGCGACGTTGAACCGGGTCGACAGCGGGGTGTCGCGCAGCGTCTGGGCGGAGGGGGACGCGGTGACGTGCGCGCCCATGGTCGATTGCGGGTAGAGGTAGGACAACCCGCCCTGGATGCTCAGCCGCTCGACCGGATCGGTGCAGTCCGAGGCCCAGATCTGCGGCGAGAAGCAGAGCATCCCCAGATCGAACCGGTTGCCGCCCGACGCACAGGACTCCAGCAGGATCTGCGGCCGCGGCTCGAAGATCCGCCGCAGCACCTCGTACAGCCCGAGCACGTAGCGGTGGCTCAGTTCGCCGGCCGGCGTGATGGTCGAGTACTGATCGGAGAAGGTGCGGTTGGCGTCCCACTTCACGTAGCTGACCGGCACCGCGTCCAGGATCGCCGAGACATTGCTGACGATGTGGTCGCGCACCTCGGGCCGGGTCAGGTCGAGGATCAGCTGGAAGCGGCCCTCGCTGGCGGTGCGGCCGGGGACGGTGATCGCCCAGTCGGGATGCGCCCGGTAGAGGTCGGAATCGCGATTGACCATCTCGGGCTCGAACCACAGCCCGAACTTCAGCCCCAGGCCGGTGATCTCGGCGGCCAGTCCCTCCAGTCCCTTGGGCAGTTTGCGGCGGTTGACCGCGTAGTCGCCCAAGCCGGCGTGGTCGTCGTCGCGGGCGCCGAACCAGCCGTCGTCCAGCACGAAGAGCTCGGCTCCCAGACCCGCGGCCCGGCGAGCCATCGAGACCACCCGGCGGTGGTCGAAGTCGAAGTAGGTGCCTTCCCAGTTGTTGACCAGCACGGGACGCTCAGCATCGCGCCATTCGCCGCGGACGATATGCCGCCCGACGAACTCGTGCAGGTTGGCCGACAGCCCGTTGTAGCCCTCGTCCGACCAGGAGAGCACCGCCTCGGGGGTCTCGAAGCGCTCGCCGGGTTCCAGCGTCCATTCGAAGCCGACCGGGTTGATGCCAGAGGTGACCCGGACGAGATCGCGCTGGCTGAGCTCGACCGCGGTGTAGTGGTTTCCCGAGTAGACCAGATTGAAGCCGTACACCTCGCCGTGATCCTCGCCGCAGCCGCGCCGGGCCAGCAGCACCCCTGGGTTGTGGCGGTTGGACGAGAACCCGGTGATCGAGGAGTTGACGTAGATCCCCGGGGCGAGCGGACGGACGTGCTTGTGCGCCTCGGCGATCCAGGCGCCGTCGAAGGTGACCAGCTCGAAGCCGCGGTCGGGCAGGTCGATCAGCTGGCTCATCACCCGCCGCACGCGCAGCGCGACCGCCGAGTTGTTCGTCAGCACCGCCCGCCGGGTCACCACGTTCGAGTCCGGGAAGATCGTGTAGTACAGCGTGACGCCGAGCTCGCCGTCGGCCAGGTCGACCTGCAGCGTCCGGCAGGGACGGTCGGCGGCCAGCGCGGTCGGCAGCCCGTCGCGGCAAGGAACCGTCCCCTCGTGGACGGCGTGGCCGGCGTAGCGCAGGTCGGTGACGAACGTCCCGTCCGGCATGGTGGTCTCGATCGCGGGCAGCCGGTAGTCGCCCTTGCCCAGCCCGGAGTACTCCAGCGGAACCCGGTCGAGGTTGTAGCTGGTGTCATCGGGGTGGTACTTAACCCCTTCGCCGTTGGCCGGACGCTTCACCGCCAGCGCGGCCACGCTGTCGAAGGGAGTCTCGCCCAGCTCCACCCGTGCCCCGAAATGCAGGTGTTCCAGGTGACCGTACTTCGTCACCCGGAACAGATAGCTGATGCTGCCGCCCTGCAGATGGAAGACCGGACCCTCATCGGCGTTCGACGAGGACGACAGGATGTCGATCATGTCCCCACGCTAGCGGCACCGTCCTCGCCGCGTGTTAACTCGCACCGGCAGCGTTGACGGTACGAGCAACTCAGATTCTAGGAAGGCCGGCCGTCGCTCGCGGCGAAACCTCAGGATTCGTCCGGTTCGCCGGCTTGGGCCGCCGCCTGCACGATCGTCCGCAAACCCAGGTTGAGGGCCTGCACCTGTTCGCTGCTCAGCCTCTCGGGGCTGGCGCCACCGCCGAAGCTCAGCTCCGGCGAGATCAGGCGCAGCAGCTCGGCCGGTACCAGGCAGTCAGCGCTGAAGCCCAGCGTCACGACCGGCATCACCAGCTCGCCACCCTCCGGGACGCGGGGCGGACCCACCACCAGCCCGAAGCCGACCACGCCGCCGTTCGGGCTGTCGTCCCACAGCACCACCTCGTCGCGGATCGCCAACTCCTCGGGCTCGTGGTCGATCGCCACGCCGATGGTCGGGTTGGGCGAATCCTGGACGAGCTGGGCCAGGGCCGTGACGCTGTCGTGCCCGAGCGTGATGCACCAGGAGGAGCCCGCGGTCTCGGTGGCCCGGATCTGCCGGATCACCGCGAGCTTGTCGATCTGGTTGGCCTTGCGCCACATCGTCAGCGACCGCCGGGCACCGGCTCGTGCGGGACGCTCCGCTCCGGTCCGCTCCAGGTACCAGTCCAGCGCGTCGTCGGCGTAGTCGATCACCGCCACCGGACGCTGGGCGCGAATCGCCGCCAGCGCCTCGCGCACCTTCATGCCCTGGCCGAGCAGGATCCCGAAGACGGCGGAGGGCGCCCGGTTGACGCCCATGTGGCAGTGGACCAGCACCTTCGCCTCGGGATCGGCCAGCGCCTGGCTCACCCAGGCATCGAGCTGCTCGAACCACTCCGCCGGGATCCGCTGGCCGGCGTCCTGCACCGGGTGGTGGAGGTACTCGATCTCCGGCGCCCAATGGGCGACCAGGTCGGCGTCGTTCCACTCGTCGCGCAGGTCGGCGACATGGGTGATGCCGGCATCGATGAGGTCCTGCAGTTGCCGGCGCGCACGGGCGAACTCGGGCGCGAGGTCTCCGCCCACCGCCAACCGTGGCGTGACGAACTGGGCATTGGCGACTTCCAGGGATGGCAGCGACATGTGCCCATTGTGGTGCCTGGCTGGGAACCGTCACCAACTCCGCCCTGCCCCGGGCAGAGGTAGGGGGCGTGGCCGCCGGCCACGCCCCTAGCGAAACTGCAGCTGTGTCGGCCCGCCCCCCAGTGGCCGCCGCATCGCCTCCCAGCAATGCACAGCGCGTTTCCCCCCGCCGGCCACTGTACGCACCGGCCCCGATCCAACGCAGTCCCCCGCGCGAGGACATTTACACACCCTTCGCCGCCCGGTGTCCGGCTCGCAGAGCAATGATCAGAACCTGTGGATCGGTCCTCGGCGGGGTGGCGTGGAGTAGGCG
>CALMIQ010000162.1 GCA_937863965.1 uncultured Micropruina sp. | reverse complement strand
GAGGATGGCGAAGCCGGCGAGCACCCAGGCCGCCACCGTCCGGGACTGCCGGGCGAGCTGAACCGCGAGAAGGGCGGTGGCCAGGGCCAGCAGCGGCGTGGTGACGGTGGACAGCATCACGTGGGCGTCCGTCATCGGGGTCGGCCCTCCGGCGGCCTGGGCCTCGTGCTCGCCACCGGCCAGCAGGTGCGGCAGGGTCTCGACGGCACCCAGCGACCAGGTGACGATCACCGCCGTCAGCCAGGGCCGCAGGCTCGGCCCGAACACGTCCGACCGGCGGAGCAGCACGAAGGCGGCCACGCCGATCAGCAGCCCGGCCAGCACCAGCAGGTGGGAGAGGTTCCACAGCGGCGAGCCGAGCATCGAGGTCAGTGCCTCGTCGAGGGTGTCGCCCGAGCCGTGCGGGTGCAGCGCCCCGCCGGCGGCCATCGAGACGCCGGCCAGCGCCAGCAGGACGGCTCCCGCCCGGACCCCGCCGATCGCCAAGACGTCCGACTCGACGGCGGCCGCGTGCGTGGCGGCCGACTCCTCCACCCGGCTCACAGCGCACCCATCAGCGTGTTGTGGGTGGCGGCGACCCGCCACTGTTCGCCGGCCCGGACCAGGACCGAGGTCGAGAGGGCGGCATGCGTGCCCTGCAGCGGCCCGGTCGGTGCGGTCAGGGTGTTCCGCGAGACGGCCACCACGACCCCGTCGCCGAGCTCCCGGCTGCCGAGCAGCTCCATCCGGTTGACGCTGCCCGCGTGCGTGGTCGCGAAGATCGCCGCATGACCGTCCGCGATCGCGGCGCGGCCGACGAGATAGTCCCCGCGGATGGTGACGAACGTCGCCGTGTCGGCGTAGCAGCTCCCGAACGCCGCGCCGTCGCCGCCGTTCCAGGCGTGCTCCAGCTGCCGCAGTGTGTCCCGCGCGACCTGATCGGACGCGGCCCGTGTGCTGGTGACCATCGATCCCCCTTATTTGAGTGAGTAACCATCATTCATTGATGATTGCTCACTCAATATAGAGATGCTCGGCGAAGTTGTACAGTGGCCTCATGCAATCGCCGAGGACGAGGGGCGCACACCGATGACGACGGACGGGACCGGGCGCCCCTATCGCTCGGCCCTGCGCGAGGAACAGGCCGAACAGACGCGGCTGCGGATCGCCCGCGCGGCTCGCGACCGCTTCGTGGAGCGCGGCTGGGCCGGCACCAGCGTCCGATCGGTGGCGACGGCAGCCGGCGTCTCCGAGGCGACCGTGTACGCGGCCTACGGCAGCAAGGCCGGGCTGGCCATCTCGCTGGTGGACAGCGCCGACGCCGATGCCGACACCGACCGGGTGATCGCGGAACTCGCTGCCGCGGCCGGCGATCCGCGCGGGCAGCTGGCCGCCCTGGTCGGCTTCGACCGGCGGTTGTTCGAGAACGCCGGCGACGTCATCCGGGTGATCGTGGAGGGCCGGCGCAACGAGCCCGCGCTGGCCGCCGCCTACGCCGAGGGACGCGGTCGCGGCGACCGCAACCGCCGGGCCGTGCTGGAGACCTGGCCCCGGTCGTCCTTCCGGCCGGGGATGACCCCCGACAAGGCCCTCGACGTGTACGCGCTCACCATCTCTCTGGAGACCTTCGAGATCGCCGTCCGGGAACGCGGCTGGACGGCGGACGCCATCGAGGACTGGTGGTACGCCTCGCTCGGCGAGGCCCTCCTGGCTGGGTCGTGATCGCCTCCCGTGGGCACCCGGCGGTCGGGGTGGTCCGGCAGAACCTCCCTCATCGGGGCCGGCGGCTCTAGGCTGGCCCGTCGGGCCCCACGGATGAGGAGGATCGGTTGAGCCAGGAGGACACGTCGGCGCTCGCACCGCTGAAGAACCGGGCGTTCGCGTGGCTGTGGCTAGGGGTGTTGGTCAGCAGCATCGGAGCCTGGGCGCAGACGGTCGGCGCGCAGTGGCTGTTCGTCAACGATCCCAACGGTGCCACCATCGTCTCGCTGGTGCAGACGGCCACCATGCTTCCGATGATGCTGCTGGCGCTTCCCGGCGGCGTCCTGGCCGACGCCTTCGACCGGCGCGGGCTGCTGCTCGGCATCCAGTGCTATTTCGTGGTGGTGGCGCTGTCGCTGGCGGTGCTGGCCGCGTTGGGGCAGGTGCCGCCCGTCCTGCTACTGGCGTTCACCTTCGCGATCGGGATGGGCACCGCCCTGCGACTGCCGACCTGGCAGCCGCTGATCACCGAACTCGTGCCGCGTGCGCAGATTCCGGCCGCGACCCGGCTCGACATGGTGAACGTCAACGTGTCCCGGGCGGCCGGCCCGAACCGCACGCGACCGCCGGGGTCGTGCAGAAGGTCGATCAGCCGCGCGACCCGAGCCGGGTCGGTGTCGTTGATGACCAGCTCGGCCACGCCCGCCTCGAGCAGTGCCTGCGCCACCGCGCTGCCGGCACCACCGGCACCGACCAGCAGCGCGCGAGCACCCTGATGCCGGGCACCCTGGTCGCGCTGGGCCTTCACGAAGGCCAGACCGTCCAGCATCTCGCCATGCCAGCCGCCGTCGGCATGGCGCCGCATCAGGCTCACTACGCCGAGTAGGCGGGCTCGCCGCGAACTGGTGGCGCAATGGCGGAACGCGTCGAACTTGTGCGGCATGGTGACCAGAATGCCGTCGACGTTCGGCATCGCCGACAACGCCTTCATCACCGTGTGCAGCTGACCGAGCGGAACTTGCATGGGGACGCAAATACCATCGAACGAGCGCCCCTCGAACCCTTGCGTCAGCCGGTGCACAGACTTCACGAAGGCGATCGGGTCGCCGATGAGGGGGAACAACCTGGTCGCGCCACTGTAGTCGTCGAGCATTCGCAGGCCCGGGTTCAGGCCCGCGCGGCCGCGCGGTCGTCCTGATCGGCGACGTGCTCCAGGACCATCCGCTGATCCGCATCCTGGGGCGCGGCGCTGCCGTCGACCCATACGTCGCCGGTGAACCGATCCGGCCGATTCTTCGCCGTTGATGCCTTCGGCACGACGTTCATCGGGTGTTCTCCCTCGTTGTGTCGGTGCTCATCGCTCCATCGGACGCCGGCTGGGGCCTGGCCGGCGCCGCCCAGCTCGCCAGCAGGTCCAGCCGCTGCTGGCTCGGCGAGCGGGGCTCGGCGGTGTAGATCAGGAACGAGAGGCCCGGTTCGGCGGTCAGCTCCATGCCCTCGTAGGTCAGCGTCAGGTCGCCGACCAGATGGTGGTGGAAGTTCTTGGTGCCGCTGCCGTGCCGACGGACGTCGTGCGCACCCCAGCGGGTGCGGAACGGCTCGCTGCGGGTGGACAGCTCGCCGATCAGGTCGTGCAGCTGCTTGTCGCGGGGGTCCCGTCCGGCCTCGGTGCGCAGGATGGCGACCGTGACGTCGGAGGCCGCCTCCCAGTCCGGGTAGAACTCCCTGGCACGCTCGTCGAGGAAGCAGAACCGGGCCAGGTTGCCCCGGCCCGGCCCGTCGAAGACCTGATCGTAGAACGCCCGTCCGAGCAGGTTGGTGGCCAGGACGTCCATCCGGCCGTTGCGGACGAACGCTGGGCCGTTGGTGATCGCGTCCAGGGCCCGGGTGAGGCTCTCGCGCGCCGCCCACGTCCTCGGCTTGCGCCGGCGGACCGGTTCGGCCGCGCCGTTGGCGACCCGGGCGAGGTCGAAGAGGTGCTCACCCTCGGCGTCGTCGAGCCGCAGGGCAGCGGCGACGGCGTTCAGCACCGAGTCGGAGACGCCCGCGATGCGGCCCCGCTCGATCCTGGCGTAGTACTCGATGCTCACATCGGCCAGCGCCGCGACCTCGCTGCGCCGCAGGCCCGGGACGCGCCGGTCGCCCGAGTGGGTGAGGCCGACCTGAGCGGGGCTGAGCTTCGCCCGCCGGGACATGAGGAACTCGCGCACCTCGCTCCTGTTGTCCATGGCCCCAACCGTAGGCGCAGCCGCCGTGATGAGGGACGCCCTGCCGGTACACCTCGGCGGAGTGCGCCGGGCTCGGCCGTCACCGCGACGACGCGTCGTCACCGGCCAGGACGTCGAGGTCGCGCACGGCGTAGCGGTGGTGCTCCCACTCCTCCTCGAGGATCGTGTGCAGACAGGAGAGCACCGTCTCGTCGTAGCCGGGGTCGTGCGGGTTCCTTCGCGAAGCGAGCAGGTCGTCGCCGGTGACATCGTCCACGAACTCGCGCACCATCCGCTGCCGGTCGGCCCGGGCCTGCAGCACCTGCTCGAAGCTCGGCGACGTCACGGAGAACTCGGAACCGTCGTGGGCGGCGGTCTCCCCGTCGTCATTCGGGAGTCCCGCCGGGTGATAGGGCCGCTCGCGCTGCAGGATCGCCTTCCCGAGCCAGGTGTCGGTGGCCATCACCAGATGGCGCAACGTCTGGGCGAACGACCACTCGTCCGCCACGCTCGCGTCGACCGTGCCGTCCGGCATGCTGTCGGCCCGCGCCAGGGTGGCGGCCCAGGCCACCTCGACCGCGTGCCAGGCGGCGCGCAGCCCGACCGGATCATCGGCGGCGCGCAGCTCGCGTCCGGGGAAGCGCCGGTTCAGCTCCGCATCGACCAGGGGGACCACGTCCACCCCGTTCACCAGCAGACTGCCGCCGCCCTCGAGTAGCCACGGCGAATCGAGCTCCATGCCGGCGATGTCGCTCCCCCGCACGACCACGTCCCCCAGGTCGCAGCCGATGAAGCGTGAGGATCGCAGCGTCCGGTTGGTGAAGGTCCGATGATGCAGCTGTTCCGGCTGTGAACTCCCCCGGCGTGTCGTCCATGGCGCGCCAACCGTGGGTGCGGCGTCCGGCACGAGGGACGCCCGGCCGGTACACCTCAGGACAGGGTCTCCCGGTACGGCGACTTTCCGGCTGTGATGGGGGGCGGTGATGGCTGCCGTGGCTCGGGTCTGCCATTCGACGTCCTAACGAAGGAGAAGCATCGTGACGCAACAGTCCAGCGCCGGTTGGACAGGCGGACGGAGGGCATTCGGCGACTTCGCGCCGGGTCTGGTGCACTACACCGATCGCGTCCTGTTCGATGAGGTCTGGGAACGCGAGGGTCTGTCCAAGCGGGACCGCAGCCTGATCGCGGTGGCGGCGCTCACCGCGATGGGCAAGACCGAACAGCTGCAGTTCCACCTCGACTTCGCCCGCACCAACGGCGTTACCGAGGACGAGCTGAAGGAGGCCATCCTGCACCTCGCCTTCTACGCCGGCTGGCCCAACGGCATGGGCGCCATGACAGTCGCCAAGAACGTCTTCACCACGAAGGAGAACTGAACGCATGTACGGAGCCGTCATCCACTCCCCCGGCGACGTCCGCTACGAGCTGCGCGACGACCCGCGCATCGTCGAACCGACGGACGCGATCATCCGGCTCGCCGCCAGCTGCGTATGCGGATCGGACCTGTGGGACTACCGCGGCATCAACCCGGTGCATCGGCCGCGGCCGATGGGCCACGAGTACGTCGGAGTCGTCGAGCAGCTCGGCGCCGAGGTGGCCACCATCGAGGTCGGTGACTTCGTGGTCGGTTCCTTCTTCGCCTCGGACAACACCTGCGCGATCTGCCGGGCCGGCTACCAGTCGCGGTGTGTCCAGGCCCAGCCGGTCGGCGCGGAGGGCGCCCAGGCCGAACTGCTGCGCGTCCCGCTGGCCGACGGCACCCTGGTGGCCACGCCCGGCCAGCCGGACGCCGACCTGATCCCCTCGTTGCTGGCCGCCTCGGACGTGCTGGGCACCGGCTGGTTCGGTGCGGTCGCCGCCCAGGCCGGACCGGGCAAGACGGTTGCGGTGGTCGGGGACGGCGCGGTCGGACTGCTCGCCGTCCTGGCGGCCAAGCAGCTGGGCGCCGAACGAGTCATCGCTATGTCGCGGCATGAACCGCGACAGAGACTGGCCCTGGAGTTCGGTGCGACCGACATCGTCACCGAGCGCGGGGACGCGGGCGTGGCGAAGGTCAAGGCGCTCACCGACGGGCTCGGCGCCCATTCGGTGATCGAGGCCGTCGGCACCCAGGAGGCGATGATGCAGGCCATCCGCTCCACCCGGCACGGTGGTCACGTCGGCTTCGTGGGCGTCTCCCACGGCGTCGAGATTCCCGGCCGGGACCTGTTCTATGCGGAGATCCACCTGCATGGCGGCCCGGCCCCCGTACGTCGCTTCCTGCCCGACCTGATCGACCGTATCTGGCGAGGCGAGATCGACCCGGGCAAGGTCTTCGACCTGACCCTGCCGCTGTCGGAGGTGGCCGCGGGCTACCGGGCGATGGACGAGCGACGCGCGATCAAGGCGCTGTTGCAGCCGTGACGGCTCGCCGATCGGGGTCGTCCCGGCCGGCGGGTTGCCGCTTCAGATGTGTACCACCCGGGCGTCGCCACCGTCGCCGCCGATCCTCAGCGCAGGAGAGTGACCATGACTGACGCCTCGGCCGTTCCCCGATCGAGCATGACCCGCTGGGCGACGCTGTTCTTCGCGGTCGCCGGCGGCACCGCGGTCGGCAACCTGTACTGGGCCCAGCCGCTGCTCGACACGATCGCCGGGTCGTTCGGCGTCACGAGTGACGCGGCCGGCCTCCTGATCACCGCCACCCAGGTCGGCTACGCCATCGGGGTGTTCTTCCTCGTTCCGTTGGGTGACATCGTGAACCGGAAGCGGGTGATTCCCGCCCTGATGGTGCTCAGCGCGATCTTCCTGGCAGCGACGGCGGTGGCGCCCGGCTTCTCGATCCTGCTCGTCACCCTCGCCCTGCTCGGCGTCAGCACCGTGTCGGGGCAGTTCCTGATGCCGCTCGCCGGGGATCTCGCCTCCGACGATCAACGCGGACGGGTGCTCGGCACGATCGCCTCGGGGCTGATCCTGGGCATTCTGGTCGCTCGGACGATCAGCGGCATCGTCGCCGATCTCCTCGGCTGGCGGGCCATCTACCTCGGGGCCGCCGGCCTCATGCTCCTCCTCGCCATCGGGATGGCGCGCTTCCTGCCGTCCCTGGAGCCCCGCGCCGCGGTCGGCTACAAGGCCCTTCTGGCGTCGGTTCTTCGCACGGTCGCGGACAGTGCCCGGGTCAGGGTCACGATCCTCATCGGCGCGTCGGTGATGAGCGTGTTCACGCTGTTCTGGACGGGGCTCACCTTCCTCCTGGCGAGCCCGCCCTACGCGTACTCGACCTCGCAGATCGGGCTGGTCAGCCTGGTGGGCGTCGTCGGCGCGGTTGCCGCCCAGCAGGTCGGCAGGCTGTTCGACCGGGGACTGTCCCTCCCAGCGATCGGAGTGGGTCTGGTCATCACACTGGTCTCGCTGGGGATGTCGGGAACCGGCGCGAACTCGATCGTGGTCGTCCTGATCTCGATCGTCCTGTTCTCCGTGGGCGTGCAGGCGGTGCAGGTTCTCATCCAGACCAGGATGCTGAGCATCGACCCAGGGGCCCGAAGTCGGCTCAACACCATCTTCGTCGTCGCGAACTTCATCGGCGGCGCCATCGGATCGGCTCTCGCCGGGGCCCTCTGGCCGTTGGGTGGCTGGCCAGGGTTGATGATCGCGGCGGCCGTTCTCGTCGGACTCGCCCTGCTGGTCTGGCTGAGCCAGCGCACGCGGCACCTCGCGGACTGAGCGCACGGAGGCATCCCGATCGAGACGACTGCGGGGGTCACCTCGGGCGGAGGTGACCCCCGGCAGCGCGGAGTCCTCAGGCGTGTGTCACGGACGCGGTGCGTGATGCTTCACGAAGTGCTTCAGCTTGGCCAGTTCGCGCTTGCCGTCGACCGGGTAGCCGTAGGTGCGGTCGGCGTTGATGGCGGTCACCGTGATCCGGTTCTGCTTCATCACCAGCGGCAGATCGGCGTCGCGGCGAGTCTCGACGCAGTCCGGCAGCGCCGGGACGACCGTTTCGCACAGCACCAGGCCAATCGTGTAGCTGCCGTCGGGCTGCTTGGTGTAGGTGTGCCGGGCGCCCTGGCCTTCGCCGACGCTCGCCATCACGGCCGGCTTGGCTCGGCCGTTGTCGAAGACGTTCGGGTAGTTCACGTTCACCGAGAACTTGTGCTGCAGCAACAGGCCCTTGACCCGAAGCCCGGCCACGAACCGCGCTCCCCACTCGGCCGTGGCCCGGTAGTTCTCCACGGGGAAGTTGCGTGCATCGTTCATCGACGTGCTGAAGGCGATCGCCGGCAACTCGTCCTCGATCGCGGCGACCGTCGCCCCGACCGTGCCGGAGTCGGTCACTGAGTTGGCGACGTTGAGCCCCGAGTTGATGCCCGAGAGAAGCAGGTCGGGACGATCCCAGCCAGCCAGCTCGGCCAGCCCGCCGCGGAGCGCGAACTTCACCGTGTCGGACGGCGTGGCGCCCGGGCTGGACGGCGTGCACGGGATCGAGTCGACACAGAGACCGACCACCGGGGCCCCGGAGCGGGCACCTGCGCAGTCGTTCTCGTAGCCGGCCGGCACCTTGGTTCCGATGTGCATCGTGCCGCCGTTGGTCACCGCGGTGCCGCGTCCGCTCTGCACCGACCAGGGCGCGATGACGACCACGTCGGCGCCCGCGTTGCACACCGCCCGACGCAACTCCCACAGGCCGAGGCCGTCGGAGTTGCGGGCGTTGCTCGCCTGCATCGAGTCGTCGTTGGTGATCAGGATCTTCAGCCCGGCCAGCGACTTGGTCGGCTTCGTCGGTTTCGCGTCCGCGTCAGCCGAGCTGCCGGCGATCAGTCCGGTCACCGTTGCTGCGGCAGCTGCGGCGGCCAACAGGACTCGGACGGGTTTCGATGGGGACATGGATTCTCC
>CALMIQ010000161.1 GCA_937863965.1 uncultured Micropruina sp. | reverse complement strand
CTCGAGCGTCCAGCCGCGTGCCTTGCGCGCCGCGCGCAACCGGGCCCCGACCTGTCCCAGCAGCTCGACCATGATCACTCCTTGCAGATTCAGCAAACTCATTTGCCATTGTGCCAGGTGCTCACGCACGCTGGGCGCATGGCTGATTCTCGGTGGGACGTGGTGGTGATCGGTGGTGGCCCGGCAGGGCTGGCCGCCGCCTTGATGCTGGGTCGCTCGCGGCGCCGGGTGCTGGTGGTCGACGCGGGCAGCCCGCGCAACCGGTTCGCCGCGCACATGCACGGCGTACTCGGCAACGAGGGGGTCGACCCCGCCGAGCTGCTCGCCCGCGGCCGGGACGAGGTGGCCGCGTTCGGGGTCGAGGTGTCCGAGGGCACCGTCGATCGGGTCGACCTGATCGACGGCGGCGTCCGGGTCGAGCTGGCCGGCGGGGTCACGCACGAGGCCCGGGCGGTGCTGGTCGCCACCGGGATCACCGACGACCTGCCACCCGTCCCCGGACTGGCCGAGCGTTGGGGCGCGACGGTGCTGCACTGCCCGTACTGCCACGGCTGGGAGGTGCGGGACGGGCGGCTCGGCGTGTTGGTGACCTCCCCGCTCGGCTTCCACCAGGCCGAGCTCGTCCGGCAGCTCAGCGATCGGGTGACGGTCTTCGCGGCCGGCGTCGAGCCGGACGAGGTCACCCGGCGCAGGCTCCGCGCCCGTGGCGTCGAGCTGGTCGGTTCACCGGTCACCGAGATCGCGGGAGAGGGTGCCGCCATCGAGGCGGTGCGCACCGCGGACGGCACCGCCCACCTCATCGACGCGCTGTTCACCGTGGCGCAGCCGCGCACTCACGGGGCGTTTCTGTCCCACCTCGACCTGGCCCGCAACGAGACCCCGTTCGGCAGCTACCTGGCCGTCGACCAGGCGGGCAAGACCAGCGACGACGGCATCTGGGCGGCGGGCAACGTGGTCAACCCGATGGCGAACGTGCCGATGTCGATCGGTGCCGGCACGATGGCCGGCGCGGCACTGAACGGCTGGCTGGTGACGCAGGACTTCGACGCGGCCGTCGCGAGCCAGGGCTGGCCCCAGGTGGCGCCCGCGGACTTCTGGGAGGACCGTTACGCGGGCTCCGACCGGGTGTGGTCGGGACGGCCGAACCACTCCGTCACCCGGGTCGCGCGCGACCTCCGGGCCGGGACGGCGCTGGAGCTGGGCTGCGGCGAGGGCGCCGACGCGCTCTGGCTGGCGCAGCAGGGCTGGGAGGTGACCGCCATCGACATCTCACCGACGGCGATCCGTCGCGCGACGGAGGCGGCCAGGGCCGTGGGCGTGCCGCCGGAGCGGGTCCGCTTCGTCGCCGCCGACCTGGCCGAGTGGTCGGACGGCCAGACGTACGACCTGGTCACGGCCGGGTTCCTGCACTCCCCGGTCGAACTCGACCGCACAGCCGCGCTGCGCCGGGCGGCCGGACGCGTCCGGCCGGGCGGGCACCTGCTGGTGGTCTCGCACGCCGCGGCGCCACCCTGGGCGGACGCCCACGACCACCACTTCCTGACGCCGTCGGAGGAGGTCGACGCCCTCGGACTCGACCCGGCGTCCTGGCAGGTGCTGATCGCCGAGGTCCGCGGCCGCCCGGCCACGGGCCCGGACGGCCGGGAGGCCGTGCTCGACGACAGCGTGATCCTGCTGCGGCGGGAGTGACGAACGACGCTCCGGCGTGGTCGCCGAGCGGGCGGACGGCTGTCGGGCGCATCATGTGTCTCAGCGCGACGCGCCGGGGAGGAGGACGCGAACGACATGACGACGGGCTCCTTCGCGGTGGTCGGCGCCGGAATCATCGGCACCGCCGTCGGGCGTGAACTGACCCGGCGATTCCCCGGTTCGTCGATCACCGTGCTCGAGAAGGAGGCCCGGGTCGCCGGCCACCAGACCGGTCACAACTCGGGCGTCGTCCACGCGGGTCTCTACTACGAGCCGGGCGGGCTCAAGGCGCGACTGTGCCGCCGCGGCGTCCGCCTGCTGAAGGAGTTCTGCGCCGACAAGGAGCTGCCCTACATCGAGTGCGGCAAGCTCGTCGTCGCCCTCGACGCCGCCGAGGAACGGCGGCTGGCGAGCATCTTCGAACGCGCGGTCGCCAACGGCGTCCCCGGCGTGGGAATGCTCGGCCCGCACGGCATCCGCGACCTCGAGCCCAACGCCGTCGGACGGGCGGCACTGCGGTCCCCCGGCACCGCGATCGTCGACTACGCGGCCATCACCGAAGCGCTGGCCGGCGACGTCGTCGCCGCCGGCGGCGAGGTGCGGCTCGGCTGCGAGGTGCGGCGCATCGACGCTGGCGACGCCGCTGGGGCCGTGATCCACACCTCCACGGGCGAGGTGCGCGCCGACCACGTCGTGGTCTGCGCGGGGGCCCAGTCCGACCGGATCGCCCGCCGCTCCGGCGGCGCGAGGCAACCCGGCGTGGTCCCGTTCTTCGGTCAGTATTTCCTGCTCGAGCCGGCCTACCGGGACATCCTGAACGGGCTCGTCTACCCCGTCCCCGACCCCAGGTACCCCTTCCTCGGCGTCCACCTGACGAAGCGTGTCGACGGCCAGATGACCGTCGGGCCCAACGCCTTCCTGTCGCTGTCGCGCGAGGGCTACCACGGCCTTGGCCTCGACCTGCGCGACCTGGCCGACACGCTCGCCAACCCCGGCTTCTGGAGGTTCGCCGGCCGGAACGCCGGCAGCGCGGTGCGCGAGGCCCGCACCGTGCTGTCGAAGCGCTTCTTCCTGCGCGAGGCGCAGAAGTACGTGCCCTCGCTCGAGGGCGCCGAAGCGACCCGGCTCACCCGAGGCATCCGCGCCCAGGCCATGGACGCCGACGGCCGGCTCCTCGACGACTTCGCCATCGACCACGACGAACGGGTGACCCACGTCCGCAACGCCCCTTCACCGGGCGCGACGTCCTCGATGGCGATCGCCGAGTACATCGTCGATTTGGTGACCGAGCGACGCCGACCTCGGTGAGCTTGCAGCCCGAGCGCCGTGGCCGCGGCGTCGGGGTGCAGCAAATTGGCCGCTGACTACGTATTTCTCGGCTGGAGATGCAAAAGGAGTCTTGGCGCGGGGGAAGGAGCCTGCGGGCGTCCGGCTCCCATCTGGGGCCCGACCGAGATCAGGTGTCGAGGAGGGCGATATCGAGGTCATAGGCCAGGACGACGGCCCTGGCCAGGAGCGTCTCCTGTTCGGAGGTCAGGAAGCCGACGGTTCGTCCGAGCAGGCTGGCCGGGATGGTCACCACATTGTCGAGGGAGATCACGCTCTGCCGTTCGAGGCCATTGTCCGGCCCGACCGGAACCTCACTGCTGAGGCCCTTGACGGTCGAGGTGATCGGGGCGACGGCGACCTTCGTCATGGCGGCTCGGGCAGCCTCACGGGTGAGCACCACCACGGGGCGCGTCTTGTCCAGCCGGGCCAGGCAGATCTCACGCACGTCAGCCGGCGATGTCGACGTGGCCGACCGTCCAGTCCACCAGCGGGTCCAGGTCATCGGCAGGACCCTGCTGGCGGAGGATCACGGCATCGGCCTCGGCGGCCTGACGCCGCATCTCCCGCTCCAGCGCGGAACTGACCAAGGCGGCACGGCTGGCCGCCTTGCCCTGCGCCACGGCCTGGTCCAGGAAGGCCACCATCTCCTCGGGCAGCCGAACGGCGATCTGGATGCTCATGGGCCAACCCTACAGCCATGCATCCCGAAACGGGATGCACCGTCGTATTATTTCGCGCCGGCGAGGTGCCGCACGCTCCTCTGACCGTCATGCTGCGGACGGCGATGGCGAGCATCCGCCCAACTCTGCGGAGTTCCAGCCCACAGGTCCTCGCCGTACGTCCTTGTCAGAGCAAGATGGGGACGAGTCGGCCTGTAAGCCGGATTCTGTGGCCCGGAGGCCGGTGATCATCCATCTGCGGCCGTCGTTGCCGGCGGCCTTCGCCCGAGGGCGTGCGACCTACCCGGACGCCTCGCGCGGGCAACGCTCGAGCGGCGTCCGCGGGCTGCTCGTCGAGGACGGACAGCCCTTCTTGGTCTTGCTCCGGGTGGGGTTTGCCGAGCCACCCCAGTCGCCTGGGGTGCTGGTGGTCTCTTACACCGCCGTTTCACCCTTACCGCCGTCGCCGGCGGCGGTCTGTTCTCTGTGGCACTTTCCCGCGGGTCACCCCGGGTGGGCGTTACCCACCACCCTGCCCTGTGGAGTCCGGACTTTCCTCAGCTCTCGCCGCGATCACCCGGCCGACTCGTCCGCGCCCATCGTAAGGGATCGGCCCGCACGACCATGAGCCGATCCTCATCAAGGAGTCACCCCGGTCTCATCGGCCGTTGATGGAGTGTGCACAACGCGGCGGGCAGCAGGCCCGCACCCCCAGCAGAGGAGCACCTCATGTCCGACTCCACCATCGCTCAGCGGATCGGCCGCTGGGCCGTGCTACCCATCGCGATCGGGCTCGGCCTCGGCCTGAGCGCCTTCACCGCCCCCGCCGCTGAGGCCGCCACCCACTACTGCAACGGCTACAAGGCCACCATCGTCGGCACCAACGGTCACGACGACATCGAGGGCACCAGCGGCCGGGACGTCATCGTCGGCCTGGGCGGCAACGACGACATCGACGGCAACGGCGGGAACGACGTCATCTGCGCCGGCTCGGGTCACGACGAGGTCGACGGCGGCAGCGGCAACGACTACATCAACGGCGGCTCCGGACACGACGAGCTCGAGGGCGGCAGCGGCAACGACACGATCTACGGCGGGTCGGGCAACGACCACATCGAGGGCGAGAGCGGCAAGGACAAGCTCTACGGCCAGAGCGGCCACGACCTGGTCGAGGGCGGCACCGGTTCCGACAAGGTGAGCGGCGGCGCCGGCAACGACACCGTCAAGCAGCGCTACGCCAGCGAGCGCGAAGAGGA
>CALMIQ010000160.1 GCA_937863965.1 uncultured Micropruina sp. | reverse complement strand
CTTCGTCGTCCCAGGGTCCTTCGTCGTCCCAGGGTCCTTCGTCGTCCCAGGGTCCCTCATCGTTCCGAAGTCCCTCGTCATCCCGGCGAACGCCGGGATCTCCCTCCGCCGCCGACCGCTACGACCACGCCCTGACGACCTGGCTCGCGCTGGGCGGTGCCGACCTGGACGTCCGGCTGGCGGAGGTGCTGGCCGGCCTCGAGCTGGACGCCGACCTCGACCGTCCGCTCGGCACGCTGTCCGGCGGCCAGGCGGCGCGGGCCGCGCTGGCGTCCATCCTGGTCAGCCGCTACGACCTGCTGCTGCTCGACGAACCCACCAACGACCTGGACGCCCGCGGGCTGGCCGCCCTGACCGACTTCGTGCGAGACCTGCGGGCTCCGGTGCTGATCGCCTCCCACGACCGCGCGTTCCTGGACGCCGTGGCGACCTCGGTGCTGGAGCTGGACGAGACCCAGCAGCAGGTGAATCACTACACCGGCGGCTGGAGCGACTACCGGGCGGCCCGGCAGCTCGCCCGCGAGCAGGCCGAGGCCGCGTACGCCGAGTTCACCGACAAGCGGGAGGCGCTGCTCGACCAGGCCCGCCGCAAGACCGAATGGGCCCGCGCCGGACGGGCCAAGGCCGCACGCCTCGGCCCCGGCATGAAGCTGGAGAAGAAGTACCGCGAGGACCGGGCCCGCCGGATGGACCAGCGCGCCGCCCGCGTCCGGGACGCCGTCGACCGGCTGGACGAGGTCGAGCAGCCCCGCAAGGAATGGCAGCTGCGTTACGCGATCAGCGAGGCGGCGCCGTCGTCCGAGGTGGTGCTCACCCTCGACCGGGTGGAGGTCCGCAACGGCGACTTCGCGCTCGGCCCGGTCAGCGCGCAGGTGGTTCGCGGCGAGCGGGTGGCGCTGGTCGGCGACAACGGCTCAGGCAAGACCACCCTGCTGAACGCGATCCTCGGCGAGCGCCCGGTGGAAGCCGGCCGCATCTCGTGGGGAACTCGGGTCGCGCTCGGGACACTGGGCCAGGCGCGCGGCGAGATCTCCGGCCCGGGCACCCTGCTCGACGCGGTGGCGACCGCCCTCGGCGAGACGAACGCGAGTGCCGTCCGCACTCTGCTGGCGAAGTTCGGCCTCGGCCCCGAACAGATCGGTCGCCCCTGCGACAGCCTCTCGCTCGGCGAGCGCACCCGCGCCGCGCTGGCGCTGCTGCAGGGCCGCGCGGTCAACGTCGTCGTCCTCGACGAACCCACCAACCACTTGGACGCCGCCGCCATCGACCAGTTGCAGGAGGCGCTCACCGCCTACCGCGGCACCCTGCTGATCGTAACCCACGACCGGGCGCTGCTGGATGCCCTGGCCCCGGTCACCCGGTGGGAGTTCACCCGGATCGCGGACGACCGGGCCGAGGTTCGGGTGGAGTGCCTCCCTGGCTGAAGTGTGGCAGCCCGAGTGGTGCGCTCGAACCGTTTAGTGGCGCTTATGGCAGCGGTCATCTGCCGCCTGGACACTTGGAACCACTTCGCGGTTGAAATGCGGGTCCCGGGCCGGCAGCCATTTCAACCACGAAACGGCTTGAGGGCTTCAGGCGACCCTTGCCCGTCCCCATATCCACAAGGAAGTGGTTCGGGGCGTCGATGGCATCCCCGTCGCAGACGCGGTTCACTGAGTTCATGGGTGACGCACAGCCGCCGGACGCCGACCTGGTGCTCGGCCGAGTCGGGGCGCTGCTGCTGGACGCCGGAATGTCGGTCACCGACGTGCGGGACGCCGTCGACGACGTGCGGCGGGCCACGGCGTCCGACGTCAGGGTCGGCGTGTTGCCCCAACTGATGATCGTCACCCGGCGCAGCACCGGTGCCGCGACCATGGTGCCGGCCGGCGACAGCGAACTCTCCTTCCGGCAGGCGGGGCGGGCCGGCCGGCTGGTCCGCGAACTGCGCGACAGGGCGATCCCGCTGGCCGCGGCCAACGCCCGGATCGAGGAGATCCGGGCCGCTGCCGCCGGTCACCCGGTGGCCCGCTCGTTGTTCGGCGGCGTGCTGTCGGGGGGCGGCCTGGCGGTGCTGTTCCGTTGCCCGTGGTGGGCGATCCTGCTGTCGCTGGCGATCGGGGGCCTGGTCGGCCTGCTCCTCGCCCTGCTGCAACAGGTCCGCGGCGCGGCCGCCCTCGCCCCCTTCGTCGCGAGCCTGCTCTCCACGTCGCTGCTGGGGCTGGCCGCGACCCGGCTCGATCTCGGCCCGGTGCCGCTGCTCGCCATCTGCGCGCCGATCGCCGTCCTGGTGCCCGGTGCGGTGATCACCAACGGACTCCTCGAACTGACCGCGACCGATATCCTGACCGGCTCCGCCCGCCTGGTCTACGGGCTGGTCGTCCTCGCGTTCATGGCCGCGGGCATCGCCGCCGGCGCCGCGCTCACCGGCCTCCATCTGGACGTGGACTCGGCCGCCCTGGTCGGCCAGGTGGCCTCGCTCGTCACGGACTCCACCGGCTGGGGTGCGCTGCCGCCGCTGTGGGTGTCGTGGGTGGGCATCGTCGTGCTCGGCATCGGGGTCGGGTTCATCTTCGCGTCCGGCCCGGCGTTGACCGTGGTGACCGTGGTGGCGATGGCGCTCACCTACTCGTTGCTGATCTCGCTCACGCCCTGGCTGGGCGGCAGCGTGGCGACCGGGGTGACCTCCTGCGTGGTGCTGCTGCTGGCGCGCATCCTGGAGAAGCGCACCGTCGCCGTCCCGACCATGGTGTCGTTCCTGCCGGCCTTCCTGCTGCTGGTGCCCGGTTCGGTGGCCCTGGTGGCGCTGGCCGCCGCCGACGTCGGGGCGTTGACGTCGGCGATGGCGACCTTCGCCAGCCTGTGCATCGGCACCAAGCTCGGCTCGGTGCTCGGCGACCTGCTGCGCTGACCGTCGTGCTCAGGGCAGCACCGCGGTCGCCTGCACCTCGACCATGAGGTCCGGTTCGCCGAGGCCGGCGACGCTGATCAGGGTCACCGGCTTCAGCGGATCGAACCCCATCCGGCCCGCGGCGCGTCCCACGCCCTCACCGAGCAGCGGCAGCAGGTCGGGCGTCCAGTCGACGGCGTAGATGGTCAGGTTGGCGACGTCGGCGAAGCTGCCGCCGACCCCGGCCAGCGCCGTGGCGACGTTGCAGAACGCCTGTTCCACCTGCGCCGCGAAGTCGCCGGTGCCGACCGGATTCCCCTCGGCGTCGCGGGCCACCTGGCCGGCGACGAAGACCAGCCGAGAGCCCTCGGCGACCGAGACCTGACGGTAGAACTCCGGCTGCGGGAGTCCCGGCGGGTTGAGCAGTTGGACGGACATGGTGACCTCCGATGTAGGTTGAATAGCGCTGCTATCTCATTCATATCATTGCTATGCTACGAACGCAATGCCCAGGCCGCTCGATCCCTCGATCCGCGCCGCCCTGATCGAACGGGCCGCGGCGATGCTGGCGCGCCGCGAGCCGGTGACGCTGCGGTCGGTGGTCGAGGGGCTCGGCGTCTCGACGATCGCCGTGTACACCTACTTCGGCGGCATGCCCGGGCTGTGGCGGGCGGTCCGGCAGGAGGGCTTCACCCGGCTGGTCGAGCGGCTCGCCGAGATCCCGGCCACACCGGACGCCGTGCGCGACCTGGCCGCGCTGAGCGCGGCCTACTCGGCCCACGCGCTGGCCGAGCCGGACCTCTACCGGGCCATGTTCGACGCGGCCGCCGACCTGGACGATCCGGACGCCGCCGGCCGCGGCCTGGCGTTGCTGACCGCCGCCGCGGCGCGCGCGGTCGAGACCGGCCGGCTCGATCCGGGCACGGACGCCGCGGCGGTGGCCGTCCGCATCTGGGTGAGCGGCCACGGCCTGCTGATGCTGGTGCTCACCGGGGTGCTGCCGTCGGAGCTGGTCGGCGAGCATGGGCCGCGGCTGCTGATCGCTCAGCTGGTCGCGGCCGGCGCCGACCCGGCGTCCTGCGAGCGGTCGGTAGGCGACGGCTGGCCACGGCCGGCCGGCCCCAGCCGCGCCGATACAATCGCCCGGTGACCACGCCCGACGATGACGCCGCCCTGCCCGAACAGCTCCGGCTGCGCCGCGAGAAGCGCGCCCGGCTGATCGAGGCCGGCGCCGACCCGTACGCGATCAGCGTGGACCGGACGCATTCGGCCAGCCAGGTGCATGAGCAGTGGGGAGTGCTGAGTGCCGGCGAGGAGACCTCCGACGTGGTCGGCGTCGGCGGCCGGGTGGTGTTCGTCCGCAACACCGGCAAGCTCTGCTTCGCAACCCTGCAGGACGGCTTCACGGCCTCCGATTCGGGCACCCGGCTGCAGGTGATGATCTCGCTGGCCGAGGTGGGTGAGCAACGGTTGGCGGACTGGAAGGCGGACGTCGACCTGGGCGACTTCGTCTTCGTCAAGGGCCGGGTGATCTCCTCGCGCCGCGGGGAGTTGTCGGTGCTGGCGTCGGAGTGGCGGCTGGCCTCCAAGGCGTTGCGTCCGCTGCCCACGCTGCACAAGGATCTCGGCGAGGAGACCCGGGTCCGGCAGCGCTACACCGACCTGGTGGCCCGCCCCGAGGCGCGTGACATGGTGCGCACCCGGGCGGCCATCGTCGGCTCGATCCGGCAGACGCTGCGCGACCAGGGTTACCTCGAGATCGAGACCCCGGTGCTGCAGCTGGTGCACGGCGGCGCGGCGGCGCGTCCGTTCCACACCCACCTGAACGCCTTCGACATTCCGATGACGTTGCGGATCGCGCTCGAGCTCTACCTGAAGCGGGCCATCGTCGGCGGCGTCGACCGGGTCTACGAGATGGGTCGGATCTTCCGCAACGAGGGCATCGACTCCTCGCACTCGGCCGAGTTCACCATGCTGGAGGCGTACCAGTCCTGGGGCGACCAGTACACGATCGCCGCGATGACCCGCGACCTGATCGTCAACGCCGCCGCCGAGCTGGGCGTCGAGTCGGTGCCGACCCCGGCCGGCGACGTCCAGCTGACCGGCGAGTGGGAGTGGCTGAGCGTCTATCCGGCCTTGTCGGACGCCCTCGGCGAGGAGGTCACTCCGGACACGTCGCTGGAGGCGTTGCGCGGGTTCGCCGACGCCCGTGGGGTCGAGTACGACCGGGCCTGGAGCGACCAGAAGCTCGTGATGGAGCTGTTCGCCGAGATCGTCGAGCCGACGCTGGTGCAGCCCACCTTCGTCAACGGCTACCCGGCGATCGCCCAGCCGCTGGCCCGCAACAACCCCGACGACCCGCGCCTGGTCGAGGCCTGGGACCTGATCATCGGCGGCGTCGAGCGGGGCACCGGCTTCTCCGAGCTGATCGACCCGGTGATCCAGCGCGAGGTGCTGGTGGCGCAGTCGTTGAAGGCGGCCGCGGGCGATCCCGAGGCGATGCAGCTCGACGAGGACTTCCTGCGCGCCCTGGAGTTCGGCGCGCCCCCGATGGGCGGCATGGGGTTGGGCATCGACCGGACCATCATGCTGTTCACCGGCGCCGGCATCCGCGAGACGATCCTGTTCCCGCTGCTCAAGCCCCAGGGCTGAGATCCCACCCGGTCATCCCGGACCCCACCCCGTCATCCCGGCGAACGCCGGGATCTCCGCCAGACCCACGAGATCCCGGGTCAAGCCCGGGATGACGGACGGCCAGCCCGGGACGACGGACGGAGGGGTGTCCTACTACTTCCAGAGGGTGGCGATCGCGAAGGCGGCGGCCATGCAACCCATGCCGATCAGCACGTTCCAGCCGCCCAGGTCGCTCATGAACGGGATCATGTGCCCGGCGATGTAGTAGACCACGAGCCACAGCACACCGAGCAGGCCGACGGTGATGAAGGTGGGCGGCACCCAGCGCCGGCTGCCGGGTGCGGCGACGCGGCGCTGGCGGTCTTTGCGCGCCTCGACCGCCGATTCGGCGGACGCCTGCTTCTTCTTGTCCGCTGCCTGCTTGCGGATCCTGGACTCGGGCATGGGCCAACCTTACCGGCCCCGCCCGCGGGCCACCGAACCGGCCTCATAGACTCGCGATCATGAGGCGGCTCTGGATGCGGGCGCGGGCGCGGCTGCGCCGGGCGTCCGGCCGCTCCGGCGAGGTACGGATCGGACGCCGGCTGCTCAGCATCGGGGTCTGCGTGCTGGCCGGTTTCATGATCGCCACCAGTGCCATCAACGCGGGCGGCACCGATCTGCGGCCCAACCGCAACACCGACCTGGCGGGGCTGATCCAGTCCGAGTCGGCCCGCAACCGGGAGCTCGCGGAACGGGTCGCCGCGCTTCGCAAGGATGTCGACGCCCTGGCCAAGGGCGACGGCCGAGGCGTGCCCGAGGAGCAATTGCGAGCCGCCGCCGAGATCGCCGGACAGCTGCCGGTGAAGGGCCCGGCCGTTGTCGTCGTCCTGGACGACGCACGGTCCGACGTCCAGCCGCCCGGGGTCAGCCCCGAACTGCTGGTCGTGCACCAGCAGGACATCCAGGCGATGGTGAACGCGCTGTGGTCGGGCGGTGCCGAGGCGATGACCATCCAGGGCCAGCGGGTCACCTCGCGGACCGGGGTGAAATGCGTCGGCAACTCGGTGGTGCTGCACGGCGTCCCCTACGCGCCGCCGTACGAGATCGCCGCCATCGGTGACCCCGACCGGCTGGAACGGGCCCTGGCCGATTCCAGCGCGGCGCAGATCTACCGCCAGTACGTGACCGCTTACGGCCTGGGCTACAGCCAACGCCGCGAGGCCAGCGTGACCATGCCCGCCTACCGGGGCGCCCTCGATGTCGGAGCCCGCCGGATCGGCTGACCGCCGCGGCCAGGGGTGGGCGCGATGGGGGAGAATGGGCGCCATGGCCCGCATCCTGGTGATCGACAACTACGACTCGTTCGTCTACAACCTCGTCCAGTACCTGGCCCAGCTGGGGGCCGAGGTGGACGTCTGGCGCAACGACGATCCGCGGTTCGCCGGCACCGACTGGGCCGACGGCTACGACGGCGTGTTGATCTCGCCCGGGCCGGGCACGCCCGAGTCGGCGGGGGTCTGCATCGACGTGGTGCGCTCGCACGGCGGCCGGCTGCCGATCTTCGGCGTCTGCCTCGGGCTGCAGTCGATCGCGGTCGCCTACGGCGGCGTGGTCGGACGCGCCCCCGAATTGCTGCACGGCAAGACCTCCGAGGTGCTGCACGAGGGGGTGGGGGTGTTCGCCGGGCTGCCCAGCCCGCTGACCACCACCCGGTACCACTCGCTGGCGCTCGACCCGGCGACAGTGCCCGGTGAGCTGGAGGTGACCGCGGTCACCGCGTCCGGGGTGATCATGGCGGTGCGGCACCGCAGCCTGCCGGTCGAATCGGTGCAGTTCCATCCCGAGTCGGTGCTCACCGAGGGCGGCTACCAGATGCTCGCCAACTGGCTCGCGGTCTGCGGGGACGCCGGCGCTCCCGCCCGCGCCGAGGGGCTGACCCCGCTGATGGCGCTGCGCTGA
>CALMIQ010000159.1 GCA_937863965.1 uncultured Micropruina sp. | reverse complement strand
CGCGGTCGCGCCGACAACCGAGCGAACCAACGCCCGCGGACGCCCACCGCACCGGTATCCGCGCCGGCGCGACCGGCCGGACCAGTACCCGGCCCGGCGCGACCGGCTCCACCGGTCGAGATCCTGACCGCGGCCGACGCCGCCGCGCTGGCGTCCCACCTGCACAGCGCCGTCCGCAACCGGCCGGCGGTCGTGGTGTCGCGCGCGACCGGCGCCGCCGCGGCGTACGCCGATGTCGCCCAGCTGCGCCGCGACCTCAGCGGGCTGGCCGACGTGTTCGAGATCTGCACCCCGGACGCCAGCTGGGCGTTCAGCCACGGCGTCCCCGACATGTGCCAGGTCTATGGCGGCGCCAGCCGGGTCTATCCGGTGGGCACGGGTTGGGAGATCGACCCGTACGAGTCGCCGCTCCGGTTCGCCCACGGCATGCCCGACCGCGACCGGGTGACCCGGCAGTTGATCGCCGACGCGATGGGCATGGCCACCCGCGGTTCGCACACGGTGCAGGCCCGCCAGGCGTGCGCGTCCCGGGTCAGGGGCGAGGTGAGCGGGGTGGTCGCCGGACGCGCCCTGGTGAAGCTTGACGGCCAGTTCCCGGGCACGCTGTGGCCCGAACTGGTCGAACCCGGCCTGCCCGCCGAACGGCTGTTCGCCAAGGGCATGCGGGTCGAGGGCGCGCTCGACCCGGACACCCGGCGGATCGATGTCCGGGGCATGCGGCGTCCGGCCGACGAGGCCATCAGCCATTACCGGCCCGGCGACACGATCCTCGCCCGTGTCGCCGAGGTGGCCAAGGGCGCGTGCACGGTGGAGGTGTTCCCCGGCTTCCGGCGGACGATCGCGGCGTCCGAGGTCACCGACGACGGGGTCGACCTGCGCTGGATGATGAGCGTCGGCGAGGTCCTGCCGGTGTGGTTCGGCGGGCACGAGGACGGCGACTGGCTGCTGTCGATCCGCGACGCCGCCGACGTGACGGACGCCGTCCCGGCCCCCAGCCTGCTGACCGGCGGACCGCCCTGGCTGGTGCCGGCCGACCCCGATGAAGCGCGCCCCGAGCCGGCGGACCGCCTCGTCGAGGACGCCGGCGAACCGGCCGCACTGGAGCCGACGCCGGGAGTCCTCGACGGACTCCGCAAGGAGAACGCCCAGCTCGCCGCCCTGCTCCAGGAGGCCCGCGCGAAGGTGGACGACCTGGAAGCCCAGCTCACCACGGCACGGACGCTGCGTCGCGAGGCGATCCGGCGGCGCGCCACCGACTCCGAGGACGCCAACCTGTTCGCCGACGAGGCCGACCAGCTCGACTTCGAGGTCCGGCTGGCGTGGGCCCGGATGACGCAGCCGTCGGAGAAGGCCGGGTTGCCGCTGAAGAGGTGGACCTACGGCGACCAGTTCCTCGACACGCTTCGCAGCGTGCAGGGCGTCGCGCGCAGCAAGGTCGTCCGGGTGATCGTGCACATCCTCACCGGACGCGACACCGAACTCGCCTCGCGCGAGCTGCACCAGCTGCGCACCGGCACCGGCGGGGACGACGCCCCCGTCGTGCGCGCCGGCGGCGAGACCTGCTGGCGGGTCAGCCTGCAGACCAGGACGCCGGCCGCCCGGCGGCTGCACTACTGGATGTGCGCCGACGGTTCGATCGAGCTGAGCAGCATCCGCGTCCACGACGACTTCCGGCCCTGACCCCGGCGGGCACCTGCCATCCGGGCCACCCGTAGTCATCCCGCACCACTCGTCATCCCGGCCAACCGTCATCCCGCACCACTCGTCATCCCGGCCAACCGTCATCCCGCGCCACTCGTCATCCCGGGCTTGCCCCGGGATC
>CALMIQ010000158.1 GCA_937863965.1 uncultured Micropruina sp. | reverse complement strand
TCACCGGCCAGGGCGGCTCGATCCCGATGGTGGCCGACTTCCAGCGGGCGTTCCCCGGCGCCGGCATCGTGGTCACCGCGGTCTGCGACCCCGATTCGCGGATGCACGGCATCGACGAGTCGCTGCACCTGGACGACTTCGCGAAGGCCTGCCGGGCCGAGGCCCTGCTGCTCGCGAAACTCGGCGGTCGCTAGCGGTCTCGGGCGCTAGAGCAGCGGACGGACGAGCGCGGTCGCGGCCAGCACCGCCTGCTGCTCCCAGCCGGCCAGGTCGGAGTTCCTGACCGCCCGGTCGAAGGCGGCCAGCGTCGCCTTCGGGGTCTGGCCGGCCGCGATCCGCCGGCCGGCGAGATCCCACTGGTCGAGCAGTTCGGCCTTGGCGTCGCTGTCGGGCAGCGCCGACAGGGCCAGCCGGACGCCCTGCAGCGCGGCCGCGAGCGCGACGGACTGGCCGGGGTTGGGGGTGCCGGTGGTTCGCGTCGTGCTCGGGGTCGGGGTCGGCTTGGTGGTCGGCTTGGCCGTCGACGGTTTGACGCTGGGCGACGCGCTGCGGGTCGGCGTCCCGCTGAACAGCTGGGCGGCCGCGATGCCGGTCAGGTTCGCGGCGATGCTGCCGGCCAGGATCGCCCCCATCAGGCCGACCAGGACGCCGGCGATCCACCACGATCCGGACGGCTGCAGGTGCGCCAGGGTGTGCGCCGCGGCCGCGTTCACCTGCGTGTAGGGCCGGGTCTGCGGCATCGGGGCGGACGCCGGGGGCGCCGGCGGCCGGTACGACACGGGCGGTGGCAGCGCCACGGTGGGAGCGGCCGGGTCGGCCTGGATCTGCTCCAGCGCGCGCAGCGTGGCCGCGGTGTCGGGCCGCTCCGCCGGGTTCTTCGCCAGCAGCCGCGCCACCAGGGCGTCCAGGGCCTGCGGCGCGTCCGGACGCCGGCTGAGCAGCCGCGGCGGTGTCGCGTTGATCTGGTTGGACGCCACCACGACCGGCTGATCGCCGTCGAAGGGCGGCCGTCCGGTGACCATGGTCATGATCAGGCAGCCCAGGGCGTACAGGTCGGTGGCGGCGTCCACCCGGTGCCCGGAGGCCTGCTCGGGCGACATGTAGGCGGCCGTGCCGATGGTCATCGAGGGCGCGGTCAGGTGCGGGTCGGCCTGGCCGGTGAGCTGGGCGATGCCGAAGTCGAGCAGCTTCACCCGGCCGCCGCTGAGCATCACGTTGGCCGGCTTGATGTCGCGGTGGACGAGGCCCACCGCGTGGGCCGCGGACAGTCCGAGGGTGACCTGCCGGGCGACGTCCAGGGTCTGGGTGAGGCCCAGCGGGCCGCGCCGCGCGATCGCGTCGGCGAGCGACTCGCCGTGCAGCAGCTCCATCACCAGGTAGGCGGTCCGGCCGTCCACTCCCCCGTCGAAGACCGTCACCGTGTGCGGGCTGGTCAGCTTCGCGGTCAGGATGATCTCGCGCTGGAAGCGGCCGGCGACCGACGGGTCGCCGACCCCGCCGAGGTCGACGGTCTTCACCGCGACCTCGCGGTCGAGCCGCACGTCCCGGGCACGCCAGACCCGGCCCATGCCGCCGGCCCCGATCTCGTGCTCCAGGCGGTAACGGCCCGCCAGCAGGTGTTCGGTCATCTACTCACAGGTGCCCATCGCTCCGGCACCGACGTCGGTCGGTGTCTTGTTGTCGTCGCCGCGGTACCAGATGCCCGACGGCGTCCGGAACACGTACACGGCGGCCTCGCCGAGCGCGATCCGGCTCAGCTTGCCCTTCGGGAAGGCGGACTTCAGCTTGGCGAAGGTGGTGTCGACCGGGTAGCCGTCAGCCAGCTTCATCGACGACTTCAGCGGCTGCTCCAGGTTGATCACCCAGCTGGTGAAGGTGCGGGGCGAGTTGGCCTTGCCCTTCGCCTTGCTCTGGAACAGGAAGACCGCGCCGCCGTAGACCAGCTGCCGGCCATAGGGGGTGGCGCTGTCGAGCTCGCACACCGGTCCCGAGTAGGAGTCGTCGGGTTTGCCCGACCGGGCGGTGAGCAGCGTCGTCACGTCCTTTTCGGCGGTGCCGAAGTTCGCCTTGTCGAGGCCCTTCGCCTGCAGCACGATCGTGGTGGACGCCGGCGGCAGGCTGACGCTCGGCGTCCCCGACGGCGGGGCCGAGGGCGACGCGCTGGGCGCCGATCCGGACGCCGAGGGCGCCGGCGAATCGCTGGCCGCACCGGTGGACGGGCTGGCGGACACAGCGGGGGGCGGGGTGGTCGCACAGGCGGTCAGCACGACCGCGGCGCCGGCGGCGCCGAGGGCGCGCAACGAGATGGCCATGCACCAAAGATAGATGGCGCGGATCGGGACGGTGGTCCCCCACCCGGCTCAGCGGTGCGTGGCGGACAGTCCCATCAGGGTGATCAGCTCCCAGGCGGTGTGCGCCGCCGCGAGGCCGGTGATGCCGGCGTGGTCGTAGGCGGGCGCGACCTCGACGACGTCGCAACCGACGATGTCCAGGCCGCGCAGGCCGCGCAGCACCGCGAAGAACTGGCTCGTCGTGATGCCGGCCACCTCCGGTGTCCCGGTGCCGGGCGCGAACGCCGGGTCGAGGACGTCGATGTCCACCGACACGTAGACCGGCACCGATCCCAGGCGGTCGCGGACCCGACCGACGATGTCGGCGGCGGAGCGTTCCAGGAACTCCTCGGCACGGATGATCGCGAACCCGGCGCGGCCGTCGTCGACGAGCTCGCTGGGATCGTAGATCCCGCCGCGGATGCCGACGTGCTGACAGTGATCCAGGTCGAGCAGGCCCTCCTCGGCGGCGCGTCGGAACGGCGACCCGTGCCAGATGGTGGCGCCGTGCAGGACGTCCCAGGTGTCCAGGTGGGCATCGAAGTGGAGCACCGCCAGCGGACCGTACGCTCCCGCGGCCGCCCGCAGCAGCGGCAGTGCGATGGTGTGATCGCCGCCGAGCGCCACGACCCTGGTGCCCCGCCGAAGCAGTCCGGCCGCGGCGGCATGAACCGTCTCGACGGCACGGGGGACGTCGTAGGGGCCGACGCCGATGTCACCGGCATCGACGACCTGGAGTTCGCGGAACGGGTAGGCGTCGTGCGGCGCGTGGTACGGGTGCAGCTGCCGCGAGTGTTCGCGGATGTGAGCGGGACCGAAGCGGGCACCCGGACGGAAGCTCGTCCCCGCGTCGAACGGGACGCCGACCACCGCGATGTCGGCGTGCCCGACGTCCTCGAGGCGCGGCAGCAGGGCGAACGTGGCGATGCCGGCGTATCGCGGCAGGTCGGGGTCGTTCCGCGGTCCCAGAGTCCCCTTTGCCACCGATCGCTCCCGTCCGTCGCCCGTCCCCGTCGTGGCAGCGAAGTATGGTTCATCGCCGACCCAGTCGTCCACAGATCACGAGCAAAAGCCTGTGGAAGTGCCCGCCCGAGCTTCTGATTTGCGGCAGAATCGCGCTTGTTACGAGATTGTTTCGGTCCATCGGCGATCACCTGACGAAATATGTTCAGCCGAAGGGTTCCCATCGGGAACCTCAGCCGCTAACTTGTGGCCAGTCCGCACGAACGTCCGGGAGACGCCATGAGCCTGCCTTTGGGTGAACAACTGAAGCG
>CALMIQ010000157.1 GCA_937863965.1 uncultured Micropruina sp. | reverse complement strand
GCTACCTGCTCGCCGAGACCCCGGACGCGTACGCCGCGCTGTGGCGCTACTTCGTAGAACTCGACCTGATCGGGACCGTGGAGGCGAACGAGCTCAGCGTGGACGAGCCCCTGCTGTGGATGATCTCCGACCAGCGTGCCGCCCAGGTCCGGATCATCGATCACCACTACCTGCGGCTCCTGGACATCCCGGCCGCGCTGGAGGCCCGCAGCTACGACGCCCCCGGCACGCTGGCCCTGGACGTCACCGATCCGATCGGCATCTCGGCAGGGCGCTGGCTGCTGCAGGTGGACGCCGCCGGCGCCGGCGATGTCCGGCCCTGGGACGGCGCACCCCCGAGCGACGCCGTCGAGGTGCGACTGGGCGTCACCGAACTGTCCGCGGCCTACCTCGGCGGGGTGTCGCTGGCCACGCTTGCCGCAGCCGGGCGCGTCCAGACCAGCGATCCGGCAGCCGCCGCCCGGGTTTTGGCCTGGCACGTGCCGCCTCGGCAGAGCTTCTGGTACTGAGTCGTTCAGTAGAGGCCGGGACTCTCGGGGTTCCACCCTTGTCCGCCTCGTGGTGGCTCAGATGGTCGCCCACGCCGGCCGGAGGGGGAACGACGCCCGCTACCGGATGACTCGGTCCCGCCAATAGCCCGGACGTCGCTTTTCGTGCGCCACGGCCAGCACAATCACCAACTCATCGGCCACGAAGTACACGACCCGATAGGGAAACTTGTCGACGGCTCGTGATCGGACGGCCGGCTCGCGCTCCCATCCCTGCCACTTCGGCCAGGCTTCGGGTGACAGCACGGCGTCCTTGATCGCCGAACGCACTGCACCGTCGAAGCGCTCACCGAGGCCGATCTCCCGCCCTTCGAACCATTCGACGTCGGCGACGAACTCTGCCTGCGCCTCCGGATGGAAGCCGAAATCAGCGTCAGCGAAGGTCATCCGCGACGCGCGGCCCAACGCGCATCCAACTCTGCGAAGACCTGCTTGCCCGACGACGCCTTGACGTTGCCCGCGAGGAGTTCATCCACCCGAGCGGAGATCTCCTGAGTCCACGCTTGATCGACTGAGTCCTGATCGGCCACCTCGAGCGAGTCCAGGAGCCGTAGCGCAACACCCTTGCGCACTGCAGGGGGGAGCGCCATCCCGGCCTCATAGAACTCGGACGCGCTCATTGTCATGGCGTGAGTCTACGCCGGGGCCCCGACGGCCGATGTCCGGAGGGACCCTGGAGGGCCAAGAACCCGCACGTCGGAGGCGATGGGACCGATGCGGCGTGGTCGCCCGTGCCACCTCTGCAGGTCCCGGGATGAAAGTGGGTTCCGGGGAGGCCGACAGA
>CALMIQ010000156.1 GCA_937863965.1 uncultured Micropruina sp. | reverse complement strand
TCGCGATCGGCGGCGGCTGGCGGGCCAGCGCCGGCAACGAGTATCCGCTGCAGCAGCCCCGGCCCGGCTGGGAGGTGCAGGAACCCGAGCTGATGTGGCGCGCCCTGCGCGAGGGCATCGCCGAGATCGCCGACGCGATCGGCCCGGCCGCGGTGGTCGGCATCGGCGTCTCCACCGCGATGCACGGCCTGATCGGGCTGGACGCCGAGCGGCGTCCGATCACCCCGCTGCTCACCTGGGCCGACTCGCGGGCCGCCGCGCACGCGGTCCGGCTGCGGGACGACGAGCTGGGCGGCCGGCTGCACCGGGCGTCCGGCACCCCGATCCACTCGATGTCGCACCTGACCAAGCTGATCTGGTTCGCGGAGGAGGACCCGCAGACCGCTGCCGCCGTGCACTGGTGGGTGGGGTTGAAGGACTACATCCTGCTGCAGCTGACCGGGCAACTGGTGACCGAGGTGTCGAACGCGTCCGGTACCGGGCTGCTCGACCTGGCCACCCGGGACTGGAACGACGAGGCGTTGCGGGTCGCCGGCGTCCGGCGCGAGCAGTTGCCGCCGGTGCGTCCCACCACCGACGCGCTGCCGGTGCGTCCGGAATTGGCACGCGAGCTGGGGCTGCCCGAGGGCGTCCGGGTGGTGCTGGGTGCCGGCGACGGTCCGCTCGGCAACCTGGGTGTCGGGGCGCTGGAGCCCGGCGTTGTCGGGTTGTCGCTGGGCACCTCCGGCGCGGTGCGGATGGTCACCGACCGGCCCTACGTGGATGAGGCGGGCAAGCTGTTCTGCTACAACCTGGCCGACGACGCCTGGGTGATCGGCGGCGCCATCAGCAACGGCGGCATCGTCGTCCGTTGGGGAGGCGACGTGTTCGGGGCCGACTTCGCCGACGAGCCCGGCGGGAATCCGGACGGCATGCTGCTCGAACTGGCCCGGGACGTCCCGATCGGGGCCGACGGGTTGGTCGCGCTGCCGTTCCTGATGGCCGAGCGGGCGCCGCTGTGGAACCCCACTATTCCCGGCGCGTTCCTCGGCGTCCGGCGTAGTCACACGCGGGAGTACTTCGTCCGGGCGGCCGTCGAGGGGGTGGCCCTGATGCTCTCCACGATCGTCGACGAACTCGACCGGGTGAGCCCGATCCGGCAGATCCGGGCGACCGGCGGAGTGTTCCGCTCCACGGTGTGGCGGGACGTCCTGGCTGCCGCGATGGGCAAACCCCTGGTGGTCACCGACGGCGCCGAGGGCACCGCGCTCGGGGCGTCCGCGCTGGCCCTGTACGGGCTGGGCGAGGCGGCGTCGCTGCGGGACGCGCTGATCGCACTCGGCCAGGACCCCGATGCCGGCTCCGACGAGTTGGTCCCCAACCCGGACGACGTGGCGGCCTATCGGGCGGTCCGGGCCGGCATCCCGGCGCTGCTGGCTCGCTACGACGGTGTCCGGACGCTGTTCTCCTGACCCCTGGCCGCGTTGGTCGAGACCGGTCTTCGTCATCCCGGGCTTGGCCCCGGGATCTCCGACGGGGGAGATCCCGGCGTTCGCCGGAATGACGCAAGAGCCAGGACGACCTGGCGCGCCAGGATGACGGGCGCCCGGGCGCACCAGGATGACGGGAGAGCCGGGCGGGCCTGAGCCGGCGGGTCAGCGGCGGTGGGTCACGCGTCCGGCCCAG
>CALMIQ010000155.1 GCA_937863965.1 uncultured Micropruina sp. | reverse complement strand
CCGGCGGCGCCGGGAAGGTTCGCGACCAGCCGGGCCTGCATGAAGGCGGCGATCGCGGCCGCTCCGATCACCGAACCCATCGTCCGGGTGGTGTTGTAGATGCCGGCCCCCGCGCCCGCCTGACGGGGCGGCAGGTTCCGGGTGGCGGTGGTGGCCAGCGGTCCCCACATGCCGGCGTTGCCGAGGCCCATCACGGCCGAGGGCAGCAGGAACATCCAGACCGGGGTCTCGGGACGCATCAACGCCGCGTACCAGAACAGCGCGCCGGCAGTGAGCAGCAGCCCCGGCACCAGCAGCACGCGCGGATCGGTACGGTCGAGCAGGCGTCCGGCGAAGGGGGCCAGGACCCCGGACAGCACCGCCATCGGCACCATCAGCAGCGCCGCCCGGGTCGGGCTGAGCCCGATCACCAGCTGGATGAAGAACATCAGCGGCAGCGACATGCTGGTCACGGTGAAGCCCACGGTCGCGATGGCGAGGTTCGACACCGAGAAGTTGCGGTCGCGGAACAGTTCCAGCGGCACCAGTGGCTCGTTGCGGGTGCGGGACTGCGTCCAGATGAACAGCCCGAGGACGACGACACCCGCGACGATCATGCTCCACACCGAGATCGGACCCCAGATCACACCCCAGTCGTAGGTCTCGCCCTCCTGCAGCCCGAAGACGATCAGGAAGAGCGCGAGCGCGCTGAGCACCACGCCGAGCAGGTCGAAGCGGTGCGGATGCGTGGGCAGCTTCGGCACCAGCACCCAGGCCAGCACGAAGCCGATCGCCCCGACCGGCAGGTTGACGAAGAAGATCCACTCCCAGCCGAAGCCGTCCACCAGCAGGCCGCCGGCCAGCGGGCCGACCAGGGTCGCCACGCCGGCGGTGGCGCCCCACAGCCCCATCGCGGCGCCCCGCCGGTCGGGCGGGAACGTCCGGGTGATCACCGCCATCGTCTGCGGGGTCATCAGGGACGCGCCGAGCCCCTGCACGGCCCGCATCGCGATCAGCATGCCGAGGGACGGCGACAGCCCGCAGCCCAGGGAGGCGAGGGTGAAGATGGCCAGCCCGATCAGGTAGATGGTCCGCGGCCCGAACCGGTCGCCGAGGCGTCCGGTGACCAGCAGCGGGACGGCGTAGGCGAGCAGGTAGGCGCTGGTCACCCACACGACGTTGTCGAGGTCGTTGGTGGCCGGGTCGAGGGCGGCCTTGATGGCGGGGTTCGCCACCGAGACGATCGTGGTGTCGACCAGGATCATGAAGAACCCGATGACCAGCGCCCACAGCGCCGGCCAGGGATTGGCCGGTGGCTGCCGCAGCCGGCGAGGCTCGGCGGCCGGCCCGCCATCGGGGGCCGCGCCCAGGGATCGGGCGGGCATGCTGTCGGTCATGGCTGTACTGCCTCTCGGTGTGCGGCGCCGCGGTCGGTGGCGGGGCCGCCCGGCGGCCCCCACTCCAGGCCGGCGCCGGTCAGGCGGGCCAGGAGTCGTTCGGTCCACCGCAGTTCGGCGTCCAGGAGGGTGGCCTGGCGGTCGACCTCGATCAGGTACTGCTCGGGGACCTCGCGGAGCCGTGCCTTGGCCAGGCCGTCGCGATGCGTGGCGTGGTCGGCCCGGAGAGCGGCCCGACGTGTGGTGAGCAGCCGGACCACCTCCTCGCGGGGGAGGTTGTGCGCCTCGGCCAGCGCGACCCGAAACTCGCCCGGGCGGTCGATCCGGGCCAGTTCGCGTCGCACCCAGTCGGTGACGGCGTCCCGGCC
>CALMIQ010000154.1 GCA_937863965.1 uncultured Micropruina sp. | reverse complement strand
GGGGCGAGCCGGCGTCCCGGATCAGCAGCGTGCCCACCTCGCGGTCGGTGAGCGCATGCTCCTCGGCGCGTTCCTCGCTGACCGCGCCGTGCGACTCCAGCCCCACATGGCAGTGCGCGTCCACCAGGCCCGGCATGATCCAGCCCTCGGTGGCGATGGTGATGGCGTCGGGCACCGGCTCGAAGCCGATCACGCCGTCATGCAGCCACAGGTCTCGTTCCTCGCCCTCGGGCAACACCACGCCGCGCAGATGCAACCGCTGCGGCGAGCCGTCCGGAAGCTCGCTACGGACGTGCGTGTGGGTATGCCCGCCATGGGTGTGGGTGAGCGAGGTGAGCGGCCCCAGACCGGGGGGCAGGTCGTGGCTGTGGGTCATGGTCCGATCATGTCACCGCCGGACGGCTCCGGACCGCAAGTGAACCGGACGACTGAGCACCGTAGTCGGTGCGCGATCTGCGGGCTTGTTCTCGGCCGCAACGGCTGCCGATCTCACCATCGGGTCTCAATCGTCATCCGTCGTGAAGGGCTCATGGAGGATCACGTGAAGTCGCTGCCGAACCGGCCCGTGGCCACGGATCTCATCACGGACCGGACGCCCACGGCCCTGGCACACACGCATCTTGCAAAACACGACTCATCGGCCGGGCATCAGCGATCCACGCCCTCCATCGCGATCGCACACTGGTACCCCACCCGCGTGAACCCCAGCCTCGTGGCGAGCGCTGCCGATGCGTAGTTGTCGACGCCGGAACGCCACTGCGGTAGAAGGCCGACCGACAATGCGGCACCGATAGCGGTCCCGGCAGCGCTGTAGCCAGCACCCCGCCCGCGCACTTCGGTTGCACTGAGTACGCCCAGGTGGGCGAGCCGGTCGTCCCAGACCTCGTAGCCCGCAATCGCGGCAGGCTGACCGCAGTCGAGGGCGACCCAGCGATCTCGCATTGCGCCGATGCCGCACTCGTCCCACTCGTCATCCGTACAGGCACAGCGCACGGCGGCAACATCGTCCGGCCCAGCGGGCGCTGCCGGCATCGGACCGCGAGATGGAGCGGAGTCGGTTAGCCACAGAGCAGCCGTACCGATCGGCGTCCAGCCAGAGACCTCAGGCATGAGCCGATTCAACTCAGCCGCGAGCCGCGTCGCATCTGTCAGTTCGAGACGAGAGGCGCGCTCCAGCAGCGGTATCACCCGCGACGGGGCAACTATCACATACGAGTCACCCAGGGCGACCACCACGACGGCGTCAAGGTCGTCGCGCTCCACAGCAGTGACACCTGGACGCTTGAACGCATCCGGAGCAGCACGCAGGCGCGCCACCCAGGCCTCGCCGAAGCGTTGGAGCGTCATGGACGGGACGCTAGCGCGAACCGGTTCCTCGTGGGTTGGTTCGAGGCCGATCCGGTCCCGGGTCCACTGGGCGCATCGGCCACGAAGTGCCCGTCAGCGGGGGCCCTGGTTCTTCTGGTCGAACATCTTCTGCAGGTCCGGCGGCAGCTGGAAGTCGCCGAGCGCCTTCGCCAGCTCCGCGTCCGATGGCTTGCCGCCCCCGCCGAGGCCGAACGCGTCCGCCGGGTTCCACTCGGGCTGCTGCGCGGCCGCGGGGAGGGCGGCCGGTCCGGCGGCCCGCTTGGCGGGGTTGCCGGAGACGCCCTTGCCGCGCTTCGGCTTGGACGCCTGGCGCTGCGGCTGGCGGCGTCCGCCCGGCAGGCCCGGCACGCCACCCATCTGGCCGCCCAGCTGCTGCATCATCTTGCGGGCCTCGAAGAACCGGTTGACCAGGCCGTTCACGTCGGTGACGGTGGTGCCGGAACCCTTCGCGATGCGGGTGCGGCGCGAGCCGTCCAGGATCTTCGGATTGGCCCGCTCGGCCGGCGTCATCGACTTGATGATCGCCTCGAGCCGGTCGATCTCGCGCTCGTCGATGTTGTTGATCTGGTCCTTCATCTGGCCCATCCCGGGCATCATGCCCAGGATCTTGCTCAGCGGACCCATCCGCCGGACGGCCTGCATCTGCTGCAGGAAATCGTCCAGGCCGAACTCGCCGCGGCCGCCCAACAGCTTCTCGGCGGCCTTGGCGGTCTGCTCGGCGTCGAAGGTCTTCTCGGCCTGCTCGATCAGGGTCAGGACGTCGCCCATGCCGAGGATCCGGGACGCCATCCGGTCGGGGTGGAAGGCGTCGAAGTCCTTCAGGCCCTCGCCGTTCGAGGCGAACATGATCGGCTTGCCGATCACCTTCGCGATCGACAGCGCGGCGCCACCCCGGGCGTCGCCGTCGAGCTTGGTCAGCACTACGCCGTCGAAGCCGACGCCGTCGGCGAACGCGCTCGCGGTGTTCACCGCGTCCTGGCCGATCATCGCGTCGACGACGAACAACACCTCGGTCGGGTTCACCGCCTCGCGGATGTCGGCGGCCTGCTGCATCAGCTCGGCGTCGATGCCCAGCCGGCCGGCGGTGTCGA
>CALMIQ010000153.1 GCA_937863965.1 uncultured Micropruina sp. | reverse complement strand
AGCCGGAGAACGCCATGGCGGCGGTGAACACCGAGAGCAGCTCGTCGTGCACCAACCGGGCCAGGGTCTCCCGACGGCGCGCGTCGGCAGCCGTCCGCTCACGCTCGAGCTCCCGCTGTTCGGCGCGGGCCTCGTCCGTCCGCAGCCCGATCAGCTGGCCACGGACACCGAGGAAGATGGCCACCAGGCCGAGGTTGCTCAGGTGCGCCGGCGTGATCACAGAGACCGTCGCAGGCGCCGAACCGAGCACGATCAGGCCCGACACCGCCGGCAGCGACGCGGAGAGCAGCGCAAAGAGCACGGCCGAGAGCGGCCGCAGCCAGAGCACCAGGTAGCTGACCAGCACCGGCTCCACGGTCCAGATCCAGGGCAGTGCCGCGTTCGCGTCCGGACCGCGATACGCGGCGAAACTGGTCGCGAAGAGCACGGCGCCGAGGATCGGTGCCGTCATCCAGCCGGCCCGCAACACCGGCATCGGCAGGACGCGGCCGCCGACGGCCAGGCCGCCGATGATCAGCAGGACCAGGACCCCGCCGAGGTTCCAGACGGTCGCGAAGGCGTCCCAGGCCGTCATCGCCCCGACGGTGCGGCCGGCGATCAGCACGACGCCGCACAGCGACATCAGCCAGCCGAGTTGCCGGTCGGCGGCCCAGGTGCCCCGTTCGACGCCCGGCTCAGTCACGGGCCGGCATGATGCCGTCCTCGACCGCCCGCCGGTACAGGTCGACCTTGGTACGGGCGGGGCGGGCGACGGCGGCGTACTTGGCCCGGATCCGGCGGACGTGGTCGAGCACGGTCTCGCGGGTGATGAACAGCTGCCGCCCGACCCGCTCGGCGGTCTCGCCGGAGGCGTACAGCGCCAGCACCTCGGCCTCGCGGTCGGTGAGTTCGGCGCTGACGAACGCGCAGTCCGAGTCGAGCGCGGCGGCCCAGTCGGCGCTGGCGACCACCTCGCCGCGCAGCACGGCACGGACCGCCTCGACGACCACCGACGGCAACTCGGACTTGCGCACCATGCCGGCCGCCCCGGCGCGTCCGGCCTCGCGCACCAGCGCCGCCCGATCGCCGCTGGTGTAGGCGAGCACCGGGACGCCGAGCGGCGCCAGCGCCGTCAGGTTCGAGGCCGGGTTGGAGCCGTCGGCCAGCACCAGATCGAGCAGGACGAGGTCGAGTTCGGCGGTCTGCTCCAGCAGTTCGGCGACGCTGGCGCCGCCGGCGGTGAGGTGCATGTCGGGCTGGGCGTTGAGGATGCTGGCAAGGCCGAGGACCACGGACGGGTGGTCGTCCACCACCCCGATCCTGGCTCGCACCACGGTTCCCCCGCATCATCGCCGTTCGCTGTCACGGCGAGGATACCCCCGGGCCGATCGGGAATCCGGTGCATCGGGAACCCCCTAGGACGGAGGGATTTCGGCGTCCTCGCCGCGGATGCCGGCCGGCCGGAACGGGCGGTCGCCCTGGCCGGCAGACGGAGGCCTCTCGCCCGCCGCTACGCCGGCCGGGCGCCGATGGTGACGAAGGGGGCTCGACGGGCGTCCGGCAAGGACCCCCAGATCGAGGGGTCTCCCCTAGCCGGGCGGGGTTTCCGGGCGGCAGCGGCTCCCTAGACTCCACGCGTGGCTACCGACACCTACTGCGGACCTATCGACTACGTGGTCTTCGAACTGCCCCCTGGCGCGCGGCCGGCGCAGGGTTTGCGGCTGCTGCTCGACCAGGTCGACCGGGGTGCGATCGTGCTCCTCGACCTGGAGGTCGTCGGCCGCTCGCCGGAGGGGACACCGCAGCTGCTGACGCTGGACGCGTTGAGCGACGAGGGTGACGAGCTGGCGGCCGCCTTCGACGGCGCCTCCTCCGGCGTCCTGGATTCCGACGACCTGGCCGCCGTCTCGGAGTCGTTGGCGCCGGGCGCCATCGGCATCGCGATCGTCTACGAGGATCGCAGCCTCGCCGGGGTCGCCCGGGCCTGGCAGGAGCAGGGCGGCGCCGAGTTGTGGTCGGGCGGCATCGACATCGCCGCGCTGGCGCACCGTCTGGAGACGTCCGAGGAGGAGAACTGATGGGTCTGTTACGTACCGCCGCCCGGGCCACGGTGGCCGCGAGCGTCGTCGGCCGGGTCCAGCGTCGTCAGCACAAGCGCTGGGCGGCCGAGGACGCCGCCGCCGCTGCTGCCGCCGCGCCTCCGGCCGCCGCTCATCCCGTTGCCGCTGCGCCGATTGCGGCCCCTCCCGTCGCGCCACCCCCTCTTGTCGCGCCGGCTCCCGTTGCTGCCGCGGCCGCGCCGGCGGCGTCCGCCGGCGACGACACCGGCGCCATGCTGGAGCAACTCGGCAAGCTGGGCCAGCTGCGTGATGCCGGCGTCCTGACAGAGGCCGAGTTCGAGGCGCAGAAGCAACGCATCCTGACCGGCCGTTCATGAGGACGCATTCGAGTAGCGTGTGGAAATGCTGATCAGGTTGCTCGTCCAGACCGCCGTCTTCCTGGCCACGGCGGCCCTCGGGCTGGTGGTGACCGCCGCGGCCCTGCCCGGGTTCCGGTTCTCCTGGTCAGGGTTCACGATCGTCGTCGTGGTCTTCGCCGTCGCCCAGAATCTCGCCGCCGCCATGGCGCGCCCGCTCGCCCGCAAGCACGCGCCGGCGCTGGTGGCCGGCGTGGGTCTGGTCTCCTCCTTCGTCGCGCTGCTGGTCGCCTCGGCGTTCACCGGCCTCACGGTGGACGGTGTCGTCACCTGGGTGTTGGCCACCTTGATCATCTGGCTGGTCACCTCGGTGGCCGCCTGGATGCTGCCCAAGCTCACCCGAAGGAACGACGGCCGCGCCTGACCTAACGGCTCTCATCCCCCGACCTCGGCGTCCACCTTCCGCCCGATTCCCCCCTGAATCCGGCCGCTCCGCCACCCGGCGGACAGCGGTCGGGCTCCCTCTCCATGTCTACGAAAGGAAACTCCATGCCCTTCTGGTCAACCATCTGGGACACCATCTGGTGGTTCTTCACCATCTTCGTATTCGTCGCGTATCTGATGGCCCTGTTCTCGATCATCGGCGACCTGTTCCGCGACCGGAAGCTCAACGGCTTCGCCAAGGCGATCTGGCTGCTCTTCCTGGTCTTCCTGCCCTTCCTGACCGCGCTCATCTACCTGATCGTCCGCGGCCGCGGCATGGGCGAGCGGGCCGTCCAGCAGGCCGAGGAGCACCGCGCCGCCACGGACGCCTACGTCCGCTCGGTCGCCGGCAGCAACCCGGCCGGCGAGATCGCCGAGGCCAAGCGCCTTCTCGACGCCGGCGCGATCACCGCCGAGGAGTACGAGCGCCTGAAGGCGGCCGCGCTCACCAAGCTGGGCTGAGCCGAACGGAAAAGGAACCGTCCCCTGAACCGAAAGGGGACGGTTCCGTTCCGGTTCAGGGGACGGTTCCCTTCCGGTTCAGGGGACGGTTCCGTTTCGGTTCAAGGGACGGTTCCGTTTCGGTTCGACCGAGCGCACCCACCGGGCCAGTAGAGCCAGCCAGCCCAGGCCGACGATCAGCGCCAGCCGCTGCCACAGGCCGGCGTACGGCATCAGCATCGGGTGCTGGCCGAACCCGATCGCGGCGATCACGAAGCAGGCGAAGAACACCGGGGCGCAGAGTGCCGACAGCACGGCCCAGGCCTGCTCGCCGGCGCGGCGGAAGCGCCGCGCCATCACCAGCATGGCCGCCGGCAGCAGGGTGAACACCGGTGTCGAGAACAGGTCGTGGGCGATGCCGTGCGCCGTCCGTGGTGCCGGGATCGGAGAGCCCGGTGGGTAGCCGCTGATCGGATCACAGGCGAAGAACCCGGCACCGACGAACCCCGCGCCGACCAGCGCGATCAGGATCGGGACGGCGCGGCCGGCACCGGCCTGCCGCAGGCCGACGGCGAACGCGAGCACCAGCAGGCCGGTCACCCAGAAGGTGATCATCTGCACCCAGCCGCCAGGCCCGAGGCTGAGCGAGCTGACCGGGTGTCGCAACGGGTCGTAGCCGGATCGCAGGGCGCCCTGGATCAGGAACGATCCGACGAAGACCGGCCCGGCGAGCAGACCCGCCACCAGCAGCCGCGGCGTCCGCTGCGTCGGCGGTCGGGTGTCGCCGGTCATGGCCCCGCTCCGATCTCCCCTTCTCCTCCCCCGACGAGCGCACGGACGAGCTGGTCGTGATCGGCATCACCCAGCCCCGCCTCGCGCGGCGCGGCACGTCCCGTGCACTCCCAGACCAGGGTGTCGCGCAGCGTGTCGGCCAGCGGCCGCAGCGACAACCCGGACGCGAGTGCACGATCGTTGCGATGGTCCTGGAACCCCCACAACCCACGATCGCCACCGAGCCACAGCGGCAGGCTGCGCTCCCCCATCCAGGGGCCGACCCGATGATCCGCCAACCAGGGCGCGTCGGCGGCATGGACGATCCCGCGGTGACCGGCGACCGCCCGGGACGCCGCCAACACGTCGCCCAGCCGGGTCGGGGACCCGCAGGCGTTGAAGAGCCCGCCGGTCCGGTCGGCCGCGCAGTCCAGCAGCCAGCCGGCCAGGTCGCGCACGTCGATGAACTGGACGGGCTGCTCGGCGTCGTCGGGCACCACCACCGGACCGGTCACGGCGCGGGCGAACCGCCACGGCCAGTAGCCCAGGCGGCCCGAGACGTCTCCCGGCCCGACGATCAGGCCGGCCCTCGCGATCGTCCAACTGCCTGAGCCCCGGATGTGCGTCTCACAGGCCACCTTGGCCGAGCCGTAGTCGCTCGGCGCGGACATCGCCTGGCCCGTCAGCGGTTCCAACAGCGCGGCCGATTCATCTTGCCCGCGCGTCGCCTGGTCGGCATACACGTTCACCGTCGACACGAACACCCAGTGCCGCGCCGTGAGGTCCCGGACGGCGCGGCGCACCTGTCCGGGCTGCCGGGCCAGGTCGATCACGGCGTCCCAGGTCCGATCGCTCAGCGGGCGCAGGGCGTCCTCGGCGTCCCTGTCGACCACGACCGCACGGACGCCGTCCGGGAACGAGCCGGACCGGCCTCGGGCGGCACAGCTCACCGACCACCCGCGGGCAACCGCCTGCGCGGCGACCTCGCGGCCGAGGAAGGCTGTACCGCCGAGCACGAGGAGTTCCATCCCCCAAGCCCAGCACGTCCCGGCGTCGCTGGGGTAGCGCGTTCGCTGAGAGGGGACGCCCGGCCTAGGCTCGGCCGAATGAAGGAACTGGCCACCGAGCGGCTGGTGCTGCGGCAGTTCGACGACTCGGACGTGGACTTCGTCTTCGACCTCTATGCGCGCTGGGAGGTTCAGCGGTTCATCGGACGCGTCCCGCGGGTGATCGCGGACCGCGCCGAGGCCGCCGAGCGGGTAGCCCGCAACGCGGCATTCGACGACGACCCCCATGGCATATGGCTGATCGCCGGCCGTGACGACGTCCGGTACGGCACCCTGCTGCTCAAGACGCTGCCGGCGTCCGGTGGCGCGCCGTCGACCGAGACCGAGATCGGCTGGCACCTGCACCCGGACGCCTGGGGCCGCGGCATCGCCACCGAGGCGGCCCGACGGGTGCTGGAGCACGCCTTCGATGCGGGCCTCGAACGGGTGCTGGCCGTCACCCATCCCGACAACGCGGCGTCACAGGCCGTCGCACGGCGGATCGGCATGCGCGACGAGGGACTCACGGACGCCTACTACGACACGACCTGCAGGCTCTTCCGCATCGACTGCGCGAGAGGGTGAACGTGGTGACGCGCCCGGCGCGCCCGGCAGGATTCGAACCTGCGACCAAGAAATTAGAAGGCTCCTGCTCTATCCACTGAGCTACGGGCGCCAGCCCAATGCTCAGCGTATATCGTCGCTGCGCTCGTCAACGACGCGCGGGAAGCGACCTCCGCATATCGCCATATCGTCGCTGCGCTCCTCGACTACGGTCGCGGAGCGACCTCCGTATATCGTCGCTGCGCTCCTCAACTACGGTCGCGGAGCGACCTCCGTATATCGTCGCTGCGCTCCTCAACTACGGTCGCGGAGCGACCTCCGTATAGGTTGCTCGGGTGAGTCTGGACGGCGG
>CALMIQ010000152.1 GCA_937863965.1 uncultured Micropruina sp. | reverse complement strand
TGGGGACGCGATGACCGACACCCTGTTCCCGGATCTGTTCAACTTCTCCGCCGAGCCGTCCGGCCCTGTCCCAGCGGCGGAGGCCCCGGCGTCCGCGCCCGTCGCTGAGGGTGCCCCGCGGCGCAAGCGGATCACCGAGGACGAACTGCTGGCCGACCTCAACCCGCCACAGCGTGAGGCGGTGCTGCATGAGGGCTCCCCGGTGCTGGTCGTCGCCGGCGCGGGGTCGGGCAAGACCCGGGTGCTCACCCGGCGGATCGCCCACCTGGTCAGCTTCCGGCACGTGCATCCCGGTTCGATCCTGGCGATCACCTTCACCAACAAGGCGGCCGCCGAGATGCGGCACCGGGTGGTCGACATGGTCGGCAACCGGGCCAAGCTGATGTGGGTCTCCACCTTCCACTCGGCCTGCGTGCGCATGCTGCGCGCCGACATCCACCGGTTCGGGATCAGCCGGACGTTCTCGATCTACGACGACACCGACGCCAAGCGGCTGATGACCCTGGTGCTGCGCGACGCCGAGGTCGACCCGAAGCGGTACCCCGTCCGTACCGTGATGAACTGGGTGTCGAACTGCAAGAACGAACTGGTCGACCACGAGACCGCAGCAGCCAAGGCGGAGACGCCGAACGAGAAGATCTACGCCGACGCCTACCGCGAGTATCAGCGCCGGCTGACCACGGCGAACGCGCTCGACTTCGACGACCTGATCATGACCACCGTGCACCTGCTGCAGGCCTTCCCCGACCTGCGCGAGCAGTACCGGCGGCGGTTCCGGCACGTGCTGGTCGACGAGTACCAGGACACCAACCACGCCCAGTACGCGCTGGTCCGCGAGCTGTGCGCCGAACTGCCGGTGCCGGACGGGATGGCCGCCGTGGAGCCGCCGGAGCTGATGGTGGTGGGTGACTCCGACCAGTCGATCTACGCCTTCCGGGGCGCCACGATCCGCAACATCCTGGCCTTCGAGGCCGACTTCCCCGGTGCCACCACGATCGTGCTGGAGCAGAACTACCGCTCCACCCAGACCATCCTGAACGCCGCCAACGCGGTGATCACCCGCAACCCGGGGCGTCCCGAGAAGCGGCTCTGGTCGGACGCCGGCGACGGCGAGCGGATCGTCGGCTGGGTCGCCGACACCGAGCACGACGAGGCCCAGTACGTCGCCGACGAGATCGACCGGCTCAGCGACTCCGGCGCCGCCAAGCCCGGGGACGTCGCGGTGTTCTACCGCACCAACGCCCAGTCGCGTGCCTTCGAAGAGGTGTTCATCCGGGTCGGCATGCCGTACCGGGTGGTCGGCGGCGTCCGGTTCTACGAGCGGCGCGAGATCCGCGACGCGATCGCCTACCTGCGCGCGATCGCCAACCCGGCCGACGACGTGTCGGTGCGGCGCATCCTGAACGTGCCCCGGCGCGGCATCGGCGAGCGGGCCGAGGCGGCGATCGAGGTGCTGGCCGCCGCGGAACGCATCCCGTTCGGCGCGGCGGTGGCGCGGGCGTCCGAGGCGCCGGGCCTGGCGACCCGCTCGCTCACCCAGATCCAGGCCTTCGCGACCATGCTCGGCGAGCACCGGGCGATGATGGACGCCGGCGACGCGGCCGACACCATCCTCACCTCGATCCTGGAGAAGTCCGGCTACATCGACGAGCTGAAGAACTCCGACGACCCGCAGGACGCCACCCGGCTGGAGAACCTGATCGAACTGGTCTCGGTGGCGCAGGAGTTCGTGTCGGCGGCGCACACCATCGACCTGCCGCCCGACGGCGGCGAACTGGCGGCCGGGGCTCCGGAGCCCGACGACTCGCTGCCCGCCTTCCTGGAGCGGATCGCGCTGGTCGCCGACTCCGACCAGATCCCGGACGCCGACGGCGAGGGCACCGGGGTGGTCACCCTGATGACCCTGCACACGGCCAAGGGCCTGGAGTTCCCGGTGGTGTTCCTGACCGGCTTCGAGGACGGCATCTTCCCGCACCAGCGGACCCACGAGAGCAAGGACGAGCTGGAGGAGGAGCGCCGGCTCGCCTACGTGGGCATCACCCGCGCCCGGCAGCGGCTGTACCTGACCCGGGCGGTGGTGCGCACGATGTGGGGGCAGCCGCAGTACAACCCGCCCAGCCGGTTCACCGACGAGATCCCGCAGCACCTGTTCGACTGGCGCCGGCTGGCCGCGGCCCAGGTCGGGTTCGCCTCACGGTCGAGGGCGCGCACCGAGCAGGCCTGGCGCAACACGGTCGGCTACGGTTCGAAGCCGCCGCAGCCGAAGACGGTGTCCAGCGTGGCGCCGGGCGATCGGGTGCTGCACACCACGTTCGGGCTGGGCACGGTGATCGCCACCAGCGGGCTGGGTGAGATGTCGAAGGCGGACGTCGACTTCGGCAGCCACGGGGTGAAGCGGCTCAGCCTGAAGCACGCCCCGATGGAGAAGCTGTAGGGGTCGCCGGACGGCGTCCGGGTGAGAGCGACGCGGGGCGTGAGCGGCTACTTGCCGAGGTACTTCTTGGGGGCGACGGCCTTGCCGTCCTCGTAGACCGAGAAGTGCAGGTGGCAGGCGGTCGACAGCCCGGTGCTGCCCACGGTGCCGAGCAGTTCGCCCTTGTGCACCTTCTGGCCGACCTTCACCGCGATGCTGGTCATGTGCAGGTAGGCGGACTCGACCTCGTGCTTGCCGATCTTCCCGGCGTCCAGACGGACGTTGTTGCCGGAGCCGCCGTTGTAGCCGCCCATCGCGGCCTTGATCACGACGCCGTCGTGAGCGGCCCAGATCGGCTGGCCGCAGGCGCCACCGATGTCGTCGCCGTTGTGCAGCTTGTAGTAATGCAGGATCGGGTGCAGGCGCGGGCCGAAACGGGTGTCGAAGCCGCCGGCGGTCGGCATCAGGAAGCTGGACTGATCGGTGAGCAGCTTGGACTGCTCGCGGATCTTGGCGGCCACGGCGTCCAGCGACTTCTCCCGGGCCTTCAGGGCGTCGGCCTCGCGTTCGTCCGCCAACTCCTGGGCGGTCTCGGCGAGTGCCGTGCTGCGGGCCTGGGCGAGCACGTTCGGAGCCTGGGCGCGGTTGGCCGCGTCGCGGCTGACGCCGCCGTCGCGGAGCTCCATCGCGGAGGTGTCGAAGCCGCCGATCGTGGGCTGCGGAACCGGTGCCGCCGAGGACGGCCGGGACGCCGTGTGAGCGAGCCCGGTGGCGAGGGTGCCGATGGCGAGCGCTGCGACGGTGCCGCGCAGGACGCGGGAACGAATCCAGCTGGTCGTCTGCGGTTCAGCCTCGCTTGGGCGCACGCGGGTATCTCCTTGCTGCAACGGTGGTGAGGGCCGAGAACCGATCCCTGGAATTACCTTAGCATTTCTTAGGGTGTTTCTCAGAATCGAGGTGGTGGCCGGCGCCGGGCCGCGGCCGACCGGGTTGCCGAGGCCGACTCGTCACCCGATCCGCCCTGGCTCCGTGCCGACGACAGTGCAGATCTCCGTGCGAATCCCCGTGCGCCACCCGGATGTGCGCCCCCTGCTGCCGCGAGCACGCTCATAGCGAGGTCAGACACGAGCAGAGGAGACAACGATGACTGACACCGCGACACTGGTCCGCACCGATGCGGATCGCGAACTGAAGGCCCGCCACCGGAGCATGTGGGCCTCGGGAGACTACCCCACGCTCGCCTGGGAGCTGATCTGGGATCTCGGCCCGCGGCTCGTCGCCGCCACCGGAGTGCACCCCGGCGACCGCGTGCTGGACATCGCCGCCGGCAGCGGCAACGCGGCCATCCCGGCGGCTCGGGCCGGCGCCACGGTGGTCGCCGGCGACCTGACGCCCGAGCTCTTCGCCGTCGGACGCCGTCGCGCCGCCGACGCCGGCGTCACCGTCGAATGGCGCGAGGCCGATGCCGAGGACCTGCCGTTCCGGGACGCGGAGTTCGACGCGGCGGTGTCGTGCGTCGGCATCATGTTCGCCCCGCACCACGCCCTGGCGGCCGCCGAACTGCTGCGCGTCGTCCGTCCCGGGGGCCGGATCGGGCTGCTCAGCTGGACGCCACAGGGATTCGTCGGCGAGATGTTCCGCACCATGAAGCCCTTCGCCGCCCCGCTTCCCGACGGTGCCCAGCCCGCGCCGCTGTGGGGCGACGAGGACCACGTCCGGAGCCTGTTGGGCGATGGGGTCGAGGACGTGGCCGCCGTCCGCGACACGGTCGCGATCGAGGAGTTCGCCACCGGTGCCGAGTTCCGGGACTACTTCAAGACGCACTACGGCCCCACCATCGCGGTGTACCGGCGGATCGCCGACGACCCCGCGGCCGTGGCGGCACTCGACGAGGCTCTCGCCGACCTGGGCGATCGTCACCTGCGCCTCGGCAACGGCGGCACCGTGGAGTGGGAATACCTGCTCATCACCGCGACCCGGCGCTGAGCCGCCGGCGAGACGGGAAGGACCGATCATGGATCTGACAACCCTCTACTGGGCGCAGAACGCCGGCCGCGCGACCCGGGAGCAGTTCGGCCACGAGGCCGCCGGCCGGGCGGTCCGGCCGCGCCGCCCGGCCGGCGACGACGAGTGGACCGGGCGGGCGGTGCGCCGCATCGTCCGCGGCGTGGGCTGAGCCGGCCGCTGCCCTCGGATCGAGACCGATGACCGGGCGGACCGGGCAGATCGCCCGGGCCGCCCGGTCATCGGCGTTCTACACTGACGCCGTGCCGGATACGACACTGACCGCACGGGAGCGCGCGGTGCTGGCCGCGATCGAGCGGCGTCTGGGCAATCAGGAGATCGCTCGCGAGTTGTTCATCTCCGTGCGCACCGTGGAGAGTCACATCGCGAGCCTGCGCCGCAAGCTCGGGGCCGACTCCCGCGACGACCTCATCGCCGCGGCACAGTCCGTTCGGGGGACGGTGCTGCGGCTACCGGAGAATCCGTTCGTCGGTCGGGCCGCGGCGATGCGTGCGTTGGAGGACGCGGTGCGGACGCACCACTGGGTGACCGTCACGGGCCCGGGGGGCGTCGGCAAGACCCGGCTGGCCCTGGAGTACGCACGCGTCAGCCCCTGCGTTCCGGTGGTCGTCGAACTCGAGCATTCCGGTGCCGCGGACGTGGTGGCGCGGATCGCTCGCGCGCTCGACCTGGAATCGGCCCCCGGGATCGACCCCCTCGACGCGGTCGCCACCGCACTGAGCGCCCACCCCTACCTGTTGGTCCTGGACAACGTCGATCGGGTGGGTCCCGCCGTGGCGGGGGTCGTCGCTCACGCCACCCAGCGGGCTCCCGAGTTGCGTGTCGTGACCACCTCCCGCACGCCGATCGGGCATCCGTCGGAGGCCGTCGTCGCTCTCGCCCCGCTCGAGGCCGGCGGTCCGGGATCGCCGGCGGTCGGGATGTTCCTCGACCTGCTCGGCCGGGAGCCGATGCCGGGCGAGGATCTGCAGGTGGCGCGCATCTGCGCCCGGCTCGACGGGCTGCCGCTGGCGATCGAGCTGGGCGCCTCGGTGGCACGCCATCTGTCCCTGGAGGAACTCGCCGATCGTCTCGACGGCGACTTCGCCACCCTCGACCGAGCCGCGCCCGGTGGACGCCATCGCACCCTCGAGACGGCCTTCGAATGGAGCTGGGACCTGCTCGAGGAGGACGAGCGCGGCGTCCTGTGCCGCCTCGCCGCGCTGCCGCGCACCTTTGACATGGATCTCGCCCGCGCCGTCACCCATCCGGGCGCGGACGGGGCCGTCGTGCGACTGCTCGACCACGCTCTGATCGTGTCGCTGGGCGGAACGCCCCGGCGGTTCCGGCTGCTCGCGGTGCTTCGCGACTTCGTCCGGGCCCGCACCGACGAGACGATCGTCCGCGAAGTGCTCGCGCGGCACGCGGGCCACATCGAAGGGATCGTTCTGCCGTTCGCCCGGCGGGCACGGATGGACGACAGCAGCGACGCGATGCGCGCCTCGCTGATCCTCTGCCCCGAGGTCAATGCGGCAGTCCGCTGGATGGTGGACGTCCGGCATCCGGGCGCGCTCCGGCTGGCCTGCGCGCTCGGCGTCGGGGTCGAGCAGTACGGATCCGATCTGGACAGCGTGCGGACCCTGGCGATGGTGGCGCGCGAGTCCGAGGTGATCGATCGGGCGACCGCGCAGCAACTGCTCGAGCTCGGCACGGCGCTCACCTTCCTGGATCTGGACGCCGTCGCCGAACTGGCTCAGCGGGCCGTTTCGGTGGCCGAGGACGAGCCGGAGCGGCTGGCGGCGCTGCACCTCGCGGGCATGGCCGCCGCCTACCGGGGGCACCAGGAGCAGGCGTTGGGCCTCCTCACCGACGCGGAGGCGCTCGCCGAGCGGTTGAACGATCACTGGGAGCTCGCCGCCGTCCGCCAGATGCGCGGAGTGGCCATGCGGCGAAGCGAGCCGGCCCGGGCAATGGGGGACTTCGCCGCCGCCATGCGGGACTACGGACGGGCGGGCGACGCGATGCACGTCAACAACGCCCGCTACATGCTCGCGCTGGCTGCCGCCGAGGCCGGGCTCGATCTGGACCGCGCGACCGAACTGGCCGCCGAATGCGTGGACTACGCGCGGGAGACGGGCAACGAGCACGAGCTGGCGCACGCCGCGATGGTGCAGCAGCTGATCGGCCGTGGCGCGGCGCTCGAACTCGACGACCTCACCCAGGCGTTCCGGCGCTTCGGCGATGTGCGCTGCTGGATCCGCGTCCTGCTGTTGCGGGCCGATCGGACGACCGGGCCGGCGCAGCGGGCGATCCTCCGGGAGGCGCTCGAACTGGCCCGGGGCGCGCACGACGAGGCACGCCAGGCCGAGCTGCTGGAACGACTGGCGCTCGCCACGCGCTGATCGCGGGCGGTGACCCCGCCGGCCACCGCCGAGGTCGTTGCCGGGACGAGTCGTCGCCGAGTTGTCCAGAGTGCGACAGGCGGGGTGGTGGGAGGCGCAATCGGCGCTCGGGCGACTATCGTGACGCTTGCCCGCGCGGGCACCAACTTTGTAGCACGGACGGAGATCGACGGTGGATCTTTTCGAGTATCAGGCACGGGATCTCTTCGACGCCCACGGGGTGCCGGTCCTGCGCGGCATCGTGGCGCGCACGCCCGAGGAGGCGGAGCAGGCGGCCCGCACGCTGGACACGCCCGTGGTGGTGGTCAAGGCACAGGTGAAGACCGGCGGACGCGGCAAGGCGGGCGGTGTGAAGCTGGCCCGCAGCCCCGAGGAGGCGCGCGATCGGGCGTCCGACATCCTGGGTCTGGTGATCAACGGTCACACGGTCGAGCAGGTGATGGTCACCGAGGGCGCCGACATCGCCGAGGAGTACTACTTCAGCCTGCTGCTCGACCGGGCCAACCGCAGTTACCTGGCGATGTGCTCGGTCGAGGGTGGCATGGACATCGAGACGCTCGCCGAGGAGCATCCCGAGAAGCTCGCCCGGATCGAGGTCGACCCGCTGGTCGGCCTGGACGCCGCGAAGGCCGACGAGATCGTCGCCGCCGCCGGCTTCGCCGAGGCCGACCGGGCCGAGGTCGCCCGGGTGCTGGTGCTGCTCGGTGAGGTCTACCGCGAGAACGACGCGACCCTGGTCGAGGTGAATCCGCTGGTGAAGACGGGTGACGGCACCATCCTGGCGCTGGACGGCAAGGTCTCGCTGGACGACAACGCCGCCTTCCGGCACCCCGACTGGGCCGAGTTCGCGGACGAGTCGCATGACGATCCGCTGGAGATCCGGGCCCGCGAGAAGCACCTCAACTACGTGAAGCTGGACGGCAGCGTCGGGATCATCGGCAACGGCGCCGGCCTGGTGATGAGCACCCTGGACGTCGTCGCCGGCGCCGGCAAGGAGTTCCCCGGCACGCCGACCCCGGCGAACTTCCTGGACATCGGCGGCGGCGCGTCCGCCCAGGTGATGGCCGACGGGCTCGACATCATCCTGTCCGACGCACAGGTGAAGGTGGTCTTCGTCAACGTCTTCGGCGGCATCACCGCCTGCTCGGAGGTCGCCAAGGGCATCATCGCCGCCCTCGAGATCCTGGGTGAGAAGGCCACCAAGCCGATCGTGGTGCGGCTCGACGGCAACGCCGTCGAGATCGGCCGGCACATGCTGAGCGAGGCGGCGCATCCGCTCGTGACGATGGAACTGACCATGGACTCCGCGGCCCGCAAGGCCGCCGAGCTGGCCAGCAAGAACTGAAAGGACATCGGTCGATGACGATCTGGCTGGACCAGGATTCCAAGGTGCTCGTGCAGGGGATGACCGGCTCGGAGGGCCGCAAACACACCCAGCGGATGATCACCTCGGGTACCCGCGTCGTCGGTGGCGTCACCCCCGGCAAGGGCGGGCAGACGGTCACCTTCGAGGAGGATCCGGTGCCCGTGTTCGACTCGGTCGCCGAGGCGAAGGCCGCGACCGGGGCGAACGTCTCGGTGGTCTTCGTGCCCGCCGCGTACACCAAGAAGGCGGTCTTCGAGGCCGTCGACGCCGGCATCGCCCTGGTGGTGGTGATCACCGAGGGCGTCCCGGTCAAGGACACCGCCGAGTTCTACACCTACGCGGCCAACAGCGGCACCACCCGGCTGATCGGCCCCAACTGCCCGGGCCTGATCAGCCCCGGCCAGTCGAACGTCGGCATCATTCCGGCGAGCATCGCCAAGGGCGGCCGGATCGGGCTGGTCAGCAAGTCGGGCACGCTGACCTACCAGATGATGTTCGAGCTGGGCGACATCGGCTTCTCCACCGCCGTCGGCATCGGTGGCGACCCGGTCATCGGCACCACCCACATCGACGCGCTGGCGGCCTTCGAGGCCGACCCGGGCACCGACTGCATCGTGATGATCGGTGAGATCGGCGGGGACGCCGAGGAGCGCGCCGCGGACTACATCGCCGAGCACGTGACCAAGCCGGTGGTCGGCTACGTGGCCGGGTTCACCGCCCCGGAGGGCAAGACGATGGGCCACGCCGGCGCGATCGTGTCGGGCTCCAAGGGCACCGCGCAGGCCAAGAAGGCCGCGCTGGAGGCCGCCGGGGTCAAGGTCGGCCGGACGCCGAGCGAGACCGCCGGCCTGGTGCGCGAGATCATGGAGGGGCGGGGCTGAGGCCTCGCCCGCCGCGCGGCCCTCAGGCGAACTGGGTGACGCGTTGGCTGGCCCGGCCGACGATCCGGTGCCAGGCGGCGTTGCCGAAGTCGAAGTTCGCGGCCGGATTGGCCATCAGGTAGACCACCCGGTTGCCGACGGCCGCGATGCCGACCCGGAAGGTGGCCGTCCGGGAGTCGTTGATCCGCTGGGTGACCAGGTAGCTGGTGGACTTCAGGTCCTTGCCGGCGGCGTCCGGGGCGGTCACCGCGGTGTCCTTGACCGTTGCGGTGCGGGTCCGCGCGCCGCAGTCGGCGAAGTTGTCGTCGAGCTTCTCGACCGCCTCGCGCGCATCGGAGGCCTTGGCGAAGGTGTAGACGACCTCGTCGATGCCGAAGCCCCGAGGCGCCTTCGCGTCGTTGGTGAGCACATAGATGCGGTGGGCGGCGCTGGTCGAGTCGGGCAGCTTGGCCAGGTCGACGTTCTCGCACTGGCTGCCGGACAGCATCGGTGCCGCCGGCGCGGTCGCCGTCCAGGTGCCCGCGCCGAGGTTCACCAGGGGCAGGTCGACCAGGGCCAGCCAGCCGGGGGTCTCGGTCGCCGGCGGGGTGGTCGTCACCACCTTCGGGGTGGCCGGGCAGGCTCCGGACGCCGGGCCGCACTGCCGGCTCTGCGACGGCGTGGACGCGGCGACCAGGCCCGACGCCGAGGGCCGCTCGTCGGCGCCGCGGGGCACGGCGCCGTCCACCAGCGAGACGAAACGGCCGGTGCGGGTGAGCAGCAGGGTGTGCTGGGTGCCGTCGATCAGCTGCACGGTGATCGCCGTCGCCGAATCGGCCAGCCCGGTGACGCGGGAAGCCCCCTGGATGAGCGCGTCCTTGCACGATCCGGCCTGGGCGACGAAGGCGTCGAAGGCGGTGCCGGCCGAGGCGGCGTCCGGCCATGCCTGGACGAACTGCAGCAGCCTGCCGCCGCCCTTGTTCGCGTTGAACAGCCGGCTCAGCTCGCTTTCGGGGGCCGCCCCGCCGGTGGTGGCCAGGTCGACGCACGACGGCTGCGGCGGGATGCCGGTGGTGGCCGCGGCGGGATCCTGCGCGGACCAGGTGGTCTTCTTCAGCAGCTTCGCCAGGTCGGCGTCCGCGATCAGCTGGGTGTCGGCCAGCGCCGCGACCGGGCTCGGCGTCACGCTCTCGCTCGGGCTCGCCGGGACGCCGGCCGGCGGGGTGGCGGTGGTTCCGGGACGCTGGGCGCCGAACCACACCATCAGGCCGATCACCAGCACCGCGGCCACGCCGCCGATCACCCAGGCCATGGTGCGTCGCCGGCCGTCGGGGACGGTGGCGTTGCCCGCCTCGGAGCCGGCGCCGGCCGCCACGGCCGTGGGTTCCGGATCCCGGGCGGGCCGCCCCGCGCCGGCGCGGGGCCGGGGGGCCTCGATCGGCGAGAACGGCGGGGAGGAGACGCTGACGGCGGAGCGTCGCGGGGCGGGGCTGACCCAGTCGTCGGCCAGGTCCTCGGCCGAGAACCGGCGTCCGGCGGCCGGCGGCTGGATCGACTCGGGCAGGGCCGGGGCCGGCGGCGGGATCGGCGTGCTGACCTCCGGCTGGTCCGGCGCCGCGACGTCCGCATCGTCGGTGTCCTTCGCCGTGGGCGGCTCGGCGAGCGCCCAGGCCCGCGGGGGCTGCTCCGCCCCGGCCTCGTCGCCGGTTCCGGTGTCCCGGGCGGCTTCGTCGCCGGACGGCTCGAAGGCCCTGCGCGGCCTTGCCGGATCGGTCTCGCTCATCTGGTCCTCGTCGTCGGGAGCATTCGTGACCCGGCCGAGTTTAGTGCGGCTGGGCGTGTCCGGCCCACGGCCGCCGTGCGGCTCGGCGACGATGGGGGAATCATGCCGACTCGTTCCGAACGTCGCCGCTCCCGCGTCCGCTTGACGGTGGCGGAGGTGAACGCCCCCGAGCAGGCCGCCGCGGCACCGGAATTCCCGCTGGTCCCGGTCGCGCTGGCCGCCGGGTTGGCGTCCGCGATCGCCGGCTGGCTGCTGGTCGCGGGGCTGGTGATGACCGCGTGGTTCACCGCGATGGCCATGCCGGTGCAGACCGCGCTCGGCTTCGCCGCACAGTTCTGGCTCGCCGGTCACGGGGCGGGGGCCTCGGTCGGCGGCGTGCTGGTCACCATCACCCCGCTCGGGCTGAGCGTGCTGTTCGTGCTGTTGGCCCGGACGGTGACCTCGCTGGTGCTGCGCGCCACCTCGCGCGAGCACCTCGACGGACGCGGTGCACCGACCGCCTGGGGCCTGGCCACCGCGGGGTATGCGCTGACCGCCGCGGTGATCGCGG
>CALMIQ010000151.1 GCA_937863965.1 uncultured Micropruina sp. | reverse complement strand
CCCTCCGTCGGCGCCGTTGAACCCCCTCCGTCGGCGCCGTTGAACCCCCTCCGTCATCCCGGCGAACGCCGGGATCTCCCCAGAAGTGCCGCCACATGGCGCGCGATCCGGCGCCCGGCTGGGGCGCGCAAGCGGTGAAGGTGAACGGATCGCGCGCCATTTCACGGCGGCCGGGCACCTCATCGGCTCGGGATCCCGACTCACCCGGCGTCGGGGTTCGCCTCCCTGGCCCGCTTCCGCCGCTTGCCCTCGTGCATGGCCGCCACCCGGGCGATCGGGATCGCATGCCCCTGCGCCACGACGTCCGCGGGGACCTGCTGTGGCTCGGGCAGGATCGCCGCCCACGGGTCGCCGTCCAGCAGCTTCGGCACCGAGCGGACGGTGAAGTCGGCCGGCCGCACGTCGTTCAGGTCGCCCCAGGGCACCGGGTAGGAGACCGTGGTGCCGGGCCGCACCCGTGGGCTGAAGGCGCAGGCCAGCGAGGCGCCGCCCGAACGGGTGGAATCGACGAACACCCGGCCGCCGCGGTCCGCCTTGAGGAACGCCGTCGTCGCGCGTTCCGGATCCAGCTCCTCGGTGCGGGCGGCCAGCGCGCGGGTCGCGGCGGCGGCGTCGGGGAGATGGAGGTCGCGCACCGGGACGATGACGTGCAGTCCCTTCGAACCGGACGTCTTCACTGCCCCGCGCAGGCCGGCCGCCGCCAAGGCTTCGTGCACCAGGTGGGCGACCGCGACCACGACCTCGAAGCCGCTGCCCTCGGGCGGATCCAGGTCGAGCACCAGGTGGGTGACGGTGCCGCCCAGGACGTCGGTGTGCTCCCCGTAATGCGGCACCATCAGCGTCGGGTGGTATTCGACGGCCCGCTGGTTGCCGAACCAGAGCAGCGTCGGCAGGTCGTTGCACAACGGATAGTGGATCTCGCGATGACCGGATTCGGACCAGACCGGCGTCCACCGGACGAAGTCGGGCGCGTAGCCGGGCAGGTTCTTCTGCATGAACGGCTGCTGGCCGGGGCGCACCCGCACCACCGACAGCGGACGGTCCCGCAACTCGCCCAGCATCGGCGCCGAGACCGCTTCCAGGTAGTCGATCAGGTCGCGCTTGGTCGCCTGCGCTTCTCCGAACAGCGGCTGGTCGAGATTGGTGAGCTCGACGCCGTGCCGGCTCTCGGTCTGTCTGGCCCTGGCCATCGTCCAACTGTGTCATACGCCAGCCACCCGCAGGCGGCGGGCGTATCCGGCGGCTACTTCTTGACCGTCGCGGTGCTCTTCGAGGTCTTACTGGCGCTCAGGTAGCCGGACTTGGTCGCGGTCACCTTGACCTTGATTTTCTTGCCCCTGTCCTTCGAGGTCAGCTCGTAGCTCGACTTCGTCGCACCGGAGATCTTCGCGCTGCCGCGGTACCACTGGTAGCTCAGCTTCGCCCCGGACGGCTTCCAGGTGCCCGCCTTGGCCTTGAGCGTCTTGCCCACCTTGGCGGTGCCGGAGATCTTCGGGGCCGGGGCCGTGGTGAAGGTCTTCAGCGCCACCATCTCGACCGACCACAGCGCATCCGTCGGGGCCAGCACCGGGTTGATCCAGTAAGCGCCGGTCCTGGCGATCTTGATGGTCTTGGTCACCGTGCCGGCGGTCCTGGTGGTGTCCACTACCAGGTGATCCTTGTCGCTGTAGCCGTACAGCATGATCGCCAGGCCGTACTCCTGGAGTTCCTCCAGGCCCTCGGCGTACACGTTGTCCTTGAAGGTGGTGGTCACCTGGTAGGTGGCCGCCTTCAGCGTCACCATCGGGGACGAGGTGAGGCCCCAGTTGCGCCAGCTGAACTTCGTCTGCGGTTCCTTGGGCGGCAGGTGCCGGCTGAGAGGAGGATGGGAGTCGGCTGAACGTAGGGCCTCAGTAGACCATCCCCATGGCCTGGCGGACCTCGTCGAGGGTGGCGTCGCCGATGGCGTTCGCCCGGGCGTTGCCCTCCCGCAGCACCGACAGCAGGTGGCCGGGGTCGGCGACCAGCTCGGCACGCTTCGCCCGGATCGGGGCGAAGTAGGAGTTGACCGCCTCGGTGACCACCCGCTTCAGGCCGCCTCCGCCGCCGTCGCCGATCTCCTCGGCGATCGCCGCCGGGTCTCCCCCGGTGCACAGCGCCGCCAGCATCAGCAGGTTGGACACCTCGGGCCGGTTCACCGGGTCGTAGCTGATGTGCCGGTCGGAGTCGGTGACCGCCTTCTTGATCAGCCGGGCCGTGGTGTCGGCGTCCATCCCGATCTCGATCACGTTGCCCTTGGTCTTGCTCATCTTGGTGCCGTCCAGGCCGAGCACGGTCGGCGCCTTGGACAGCAGCGCCTCCGCCTGCGGGAACACCGGCTCCGCGGGGTTGGCGCGTCCGTACCGCTCGTCGAAGCGGCGGGCCACCACCCGGGTCTGTTCCAGGTGCGGCAGCTGGTCCTTGCCGACCGGCACCAGGTTGGCCTTGCAGAACAGGATGTCGGCGGCCTGATGCACCGGATAGGTCAGCAGTAGTCCCGACATCGGCCGGTCGCCGGTGGCCTCCAACTCGGCCTTCACGGTCGGGTTACGGCGCAGCTCGGCGTCCGTCACCAGGGACAGGAACGGCAGCAGCAGCTGGTTCAGCGCCGGCACCGCCGAATGCGCATAGACGGTGCTGCGGGAAGGGTCGATGCCGATCGCCAGGTAGTCGGCGATCATGCCCAGGGCACGCTCGCGGATCGGGCCGGTGCCGTCGCGGTCGGTGATCACCTGGTAGTCGGCGATCAGGATGATGGTCTCGACGCCGGCGTCCTGCAGCCGGACGCGGTTGGCCAGCGAGCCGAAGTAGTGGCCGATGTGCAGGGCGCCGGTCGGCCGGTCGCCGGTCATGATCCGGAACCTGGACGGGTCCTCGGCGATCTCGCGTTCGATCGCGGCGCTGCGGGCCTCCGTGCGGCGCAGCGAAGCGTCGGAGGTGGACGCGGCGAGCTCCTCGCCGGCGTCGTCGAGCAGTGCGTCAGTCATCGTCATTCACTCTGTTCGTTCGTCGTCCGGACATGCGAAAGGCCGCCACGAAGTGACGGCCTGGTCAGTTCGATCGAGCCGTCAGCGGTGGCGCCAGCCAGCGGTTCGATGCATAGCCGGAGACTATCACCGCATGCATCATCCGAGGCACGCCCCGCCGGGTCCAGGGACCTATGGCTGGTACCATATATGGCGTGCACAAGACGACGGTGTATCTTCCTGCGGAACTCGACGCGCGGCTCGGGGCCGAGGCGAAGGCCGAGGGTGTCAGCAAGGCCGAACTGATTCGGCGCGGCGTCGCTCAGTTGCTGGAGGCGAGCCCGAGGCGTCCGCGTTCCAAGCCGCTGCCGACCTTCACCGGCACGGGCACGCGCACCATGGAGCAGCTCGACCATGATCTCGTCGAGCAGATCGCCGAGCGAGCGAGCCGTCGTTGATCGTTGTCGCCGACACCTCGGCACTGCTGGCTGCATTCGATACCACCGAAGCAGCGCACGCATCCGCTCGGCAGGTGATGTCCACGGAACTCCTGGTGATCTCGCCCTTCGTCCTCACCGAGCTGGATCACCTCGTCCGGCGCAACTTCGGGTTCGCTGCCGCCCTCGCGGCCATCGAGTCGCTAACCGACCGGATCGCTGACGGTGACTATCGCTTGGCCGCCGTTACGAACGACGACCTGCTTACCGCAGCCGAGGTCCGAAGCCTCTACGCCGGGCTCGAACTGGACCTCGCGGATGCCGTGGGTGTAGTCCTTGCCGACCGGCACCGAACCAACCGCGTCTTCACCCTGGACCAACGCGACTTCCGCGTGATCAGGCCGCTCACCCCAGGCTTCGACCACTTCACAATCCTTCCGGCGGACGCCTGAGGAGTGCCCTGGTCGAGCTGGCGGTCAGCTCACAGCCGGCCGCCCCGGGCGCGGACGCGGCGGACCAGTTCGTCGTAGACGTCCGGATCGGTGGTCTCGCAGGCCAACGGGTTGTTGGTCTTGCCCAGCCCGTGATGGTCGGACGAGCCCAGCGTCAGCAGCCCCAGCCGCGACGCCAGCGCGCGCAACCGCTGCCGGGTGTCGGCGTCGTGGTCGGGATGGTCCACCTCGACGCCCTCCAACCGGTACTCCATGGTCAGCTCGGACAGCATCGCGGGGGTGAGTTCGCGGTCGCGGCCGCGGCCCCACGGGTGCGCGATCACCGGGACGCCGCCAGCCCGCCGGATCAGTCCGACACCGCGCCGCAGGTCGCAGGAGTACCGGTTCGCGTACGCCGGTCCGCCCTCGTACAGGTACCGGTCGAAGGCCTCCTGGCGGTCGCGCACGTACCCCTTGGCGGTCATCGCGTCGGCGACGTGCGGACGCCCCAGCGACGGGCTCGCGCCGACCTGCTCGGCGATCTCGGTCTCGGTGAGCGGCATGCCCAGCCCGGCCAGCTTGGCCAGCATCTCCGGCAGCCGGCCGGAGCGGCCCACCCGCACCCGCGCCAGTTCGTCCAGCAACGCCTCGAAGTGCGGGTCGCAGCCGTAGCCGAGCAGGTGGACGCTGGCGCCGTCCAGCTGGCAGGACATCTCGATCCCCGGGAGCACCAGGACGCCGGCGGACTCGGCGGCCAGCCGTGCCTCGCGCAGGCCGTCGAAGGTGTCGTGGTCGGTCAGGCCCAGGACGTCCACGCCGGCCTCGGCAGCCTTGCGCACCAGCTGGGTGGGCGTGTCGGTGCCGTCGGAGACGCTGGAGTGGGTGTGCAGGTCGATCCGCATACGG